>NZ_JBHVXZ010000109.1:0-34589 GCF_042881395.1 Amycolatopsis sp. NPDC058278
GAGCGGCCCACCGCCGGACCCGGCGGTGGGCCGCTGACGGCCCGGATGGCCGCCGACGAGGCGGGGGAGAGGCGGCCGCCGATCCGGCCGAACCCCTGCCGGGACTTCAGGCGGCGGCGAGCCGGCGGAAGCGGCTGCCGTGGAAGACCAGTGGCGGGGTTTCGGCCGTTCGCAGGCGGTGGATCTCCAGAAGGGCGATCAGGTGGTCACCGGCCGGGACCTCGTCGTGCAGGGAACACTCCAGCCACGCACTCGCCCCGCTGATGAAGACGCTGTCGTCCGGGCCGGGCTCCCACTCGACGTCGCGGAAGCGGTCGCCGCGACGGGACGACAGGCGGAGGCAGGCATCGTCCTGGCCTTCGGCGAGGACGCTGAGGCCCAGCCGGGGCCGGTCGCGCAGGAGCGGCCACGTCGACGATGTCCGCTGGATGCACAGCGACACCAACGGCGGTGCCAGCGAAACCGACGTGAACGAGCTGGCGGCCATTCCGCGCGGCACGCCCTCGACGAGGGCGCACACCGCCGTGACGCCGGAGGGGAAGCAGCCGAAAGCTTCGCGCAGGTGGCTCTCGGACGTCACGGACTGGAGGTCGATCATCAGCGTCCTTTCCGAAGCGGGGGATGCAGGGCCCGAACGGGTGGGGCGGGCTCGGCGAAGCGTTCGACGTCGACGGCCGCGTGCTGGCCGGCGCAGCCTTGGGACAGCCGCGACGACGGGATGTCGGCGGTCAGGACGTTCGGGTTCCCGTGGGCGCACAGGGGCCCGGTGGGGTGGCCGTCGACCGGGTCGAACCACGCGCCGGTGGGGAGCTGGACCACGCCGGGGCGGAGGGCGTCGTCCAGGACCGCGCCCGCCAGGCAGGCGCCGCGGGCGTTGAACACCCGGACGACGTCGCCGGTCGCGATGCCGCGGGCGGCCGCGTCGGCCGGGTTGAGGCGGATCCGCTCGCGGCCGGCCACCTTGCCCGCGCGGCTGACGTCGCCGGCGTCGAGCTGGCTGTGCAGGCGGGTGTGCGGCTGGTTCGCGATCAGCCACAACGGCCCGGTTTCGGTCGGGGGCAGCCAGACCGGGTGGCCGGGGCAGTCGGCGTAACCGAAACCCGCGATGGTCGACGACGTGATCTCGATGCGGCCGCTGGGCGTCTTCAGCGGGTGGGCGTGCGGGTCCGCGCGGAAGTCCGCGAACAGCGTGTGGTGTTCCCGGCCGGGGGGCAGCCGCAGTTCCCCGGCGGCCCAGAACTCCGCGAACGAGGGAGTGGCACGCCAGCCGCCGTAGAGGTGTTCCAGCCACTGCCGGGCCGTCCGGCCCTCGGTGAAGGCGGCGGAAACGCCGAGCCGGGCGGCCAGCGCGGCGAAGATCGCGTAGTCGTCCCGTGCGTCGCCCGCGGGCGGGGCGATCCGGTGCATGGCGATCACGTGCGTGTCCCGGCGGCCGGAGCCGAGGTCTTCCCGTTCCAGCGCGGTCGTGGCGGGCAGGACGATGTCGGCGTGGCGGGCGGTGGCGGTCCAGTGCGGTTCGTGGACGACGACGGTGTCCGGACGGGTGAACGCCCGGCGCAGGCGGTTGAGGTCCTGGTGGTGGTGGAACGGGTTGCCGCCCGCCCAGTAGACGAGCCGGGTGTCCGGGTAGCGGCGGGCTTCGCCGTCGTAGTCGTAGGTCTCGCCCGGGTGCAGCAGCAGGTCCGCGATCCGGGCCACCGGGATGAACTCGGCCACCGGGTTGACGCCCTGGGGCAGTGCCGGCACGCGCAGCTCGGGGCCGGTGTCGCCGACGTCGCCCATGGAGCCGTAGCCGTGGCCGAAGCCGCCGCCGGGGAGCCCGATCTGCCCCAGCATCGCCGCCAGCGCGATGCCCGCCCAGACCGGCTGTTCGCCGTGTTCGGCGCGCTGCAGTGACCAGGTGACGGTGATCAGTGTCCGGTGCGCGGCCATCTCGCGGGCGAGCGCGACGATGTCGGCGGCCGGGATGCCGGTGATCTCGCCCGCCCACGCCGCGTCCGTGCCGGTGTCCAGGAGGTAGCGCTCGAACTCGGGGTAGCCGACGCAGTAGCGGTCGAGGAACGCGCGGTCGTGGCGGCCTTCCGTGACGAGCGTGTGGGCCAGCGCCAGCATCAGCGCGGTGTCGGTGGCGGGCTTGACCGGATACCACGTCGAGTCCACAGTGGACGGCAGATCGTCGCGCAGCGGGCTGATGAGCGCGACCCGGCCGCCGAACCGCGCGAGGTGCCCGGGCGTTCCGTGGACCGTGACACCGCCGGGCGTGACGAACACGTTCTTCTCCGGCACGCCGCCGAACGCGACGATCAGTTCGGTGTGCTCGGCGATCGTCGGCCACGTCGATGCCTGCCGCAGCACGGCGTGCGTGTCGCCGACGACGTGGGGCAGCAGCACCGACGACGTCCCGTTGCTGTAGGTGTTCCGCGACGCCGTGAAGCCGCCGATCGTGTTCAGGAACCGGTGCAGCTGGCTTTGGGCGTGGTGGAACCGCCCGGCGCTCGCCCAGCCGTAGGAGCCGCCGAAGATCGCCTGGTTGCCGTGTTCGGTCCGGACGCGGTCCAGTTCGGCCGCCAGCCGGTCGAGGACGTCGTCCCAGGGAACCTCGACGAACTCGTCGCGGCCGCGCCGGGCATCCGGGCCCGGGCCGTTGTCCAGCCAGCCGCGGCGGACCGCCGGGCGGGCCACCCGGCTCGGGTGGTCCAGCGCGGCGGCCAGGTTGCCCAGCAGGGGTGACGGCGCCGGGTCGGCCGGGTGCGGCTCGACCCGCAGCCGCCCTTCGGCGTCGACCTCGGCGGAGAAGGCGCCCCAGTGCGATGTGCTCGGCTTCATGCCCCGACGGTAACGGCGTCGGCCTTCTCCCGGGCCAGCTTGACCAGGGTGCCGTAGTCGCGGGCGTCGGCCAGCGGCGAGAACCCGCGGATCAGCAGGGTGCCGACGCCGAGCCGGACGTAGTCGAGCAGCGAGTCCGCGACCTGCTCGTAGCTGCCGACCAGCGCGGTGGAGTTGCCCGTCGCGCCGGTCGTCTTCGCCACCGCCGTCCACAAGCGTTCGTCGACCACGTCCCCGGTCGCCGCGGCCTCCAGGAGCCGCCGCGAGCCGACCGCTTCGCTCGAGCCACGGCGGCCCTTGAACTCGCCGGCGCGGTCCTCGGTGAGCCGCAGGATGTCCCGCGCCCGCTCCCAGGCCTCGGCCTCGGTCGCCGCGGGGATGGGCCGCAGGCTGACGCTGAACGCGAGGTCCCGGCCGGCCGCGGCGGCACGAACCTGGTCGATGCGCTCGGCGATCCCCGCCAGGGGCTCACCCCAGAAGGCGTAGACGTCGGCGTGCTTCGCCCCGACCCGGATCGCGTCGGCGGAGGCGCCGCCGAAGTAGACCGGGATGGGCCGCTCGGGCCGGATGTCGGAGAGGGCGCCGCGGACCCGGTAGAACTCGCCCTCGTGGTCGAACGGCTCCGCCGAGTCCCAGGTCCGCCGCACCACGGACAGGAAGTCGCCGGTGCGGCGGTAGCGGGTGGGCTTGTCGGTGAAGTCGCCGTCGCGGGCCTGGTCGGCGTCGTCGCCGCCGGTGATGACGTGCAGGGCGATCCGGCCGGGGTGGAACGCGTCGAGCGTGGCGAACTTGCGGGCCAGCTGGGTGGGCGCGACGAAGCCGGGACGGTGGGCGAGCAGGACGCCGAGCCGCTCGGTGGCGGCGAGGACCTGGCCGGCGAGCACGAACCCGTCCGGGCTGCTCGCCGACTGGGCGATCAGCACCCGGTCGAACCCGGCTTCCTCGTGTGTGCGGGCGACCTCGCGCAGGTAGCCCGGCTGGATGACCGGGCCCTCCGGCGCGACGATCTCGCTGGCCTGGCGGCCGGCGGCGTAACCGATGAATTCGAGCGTCACGGGGTCTCCTGTCCCAGGGTGCGGGCGGCGGCGAAGATGTCGCTCATCCGCCAGCTTTCGTTGGCGTGGGTGCGGCGCGCCCGGCCCCAGCCGGAGTCGCGCCGGTACTGCGCGGGCCAGTCCGAGGCCCGGACGGCGGCTTCGTCGACGGCGACCGGCGTGCGGCAGTCCGGATCGACGAACAGCGCGTCGACCGGGCAGTACAGCTCGCACAGGAAGCACGTCTGGCAGTCGCTCTGGCGGGCGATGACCGGGGCTGCGTCCGGGACGGCGTCGAAGACGTCGCTGGGGCACACCCGCACGCACTTGTCGCAGGCGATGCAGCGGTCGGCGAGGACGAGTTCGATCACGCCGCGGCCTCCTGCCAGACGGGGTCGTCGGTGCGCCAGTGCATGCCGAGGGTTTCGCGCCGGCGCAGGGCGGCGGTCTTGACCCAGCGGCCCATGGCGACCAGCGACGCCGTTTCGCGCGCCGTCACGGCGTCGCGGCCGGTGCCGGTCAGGCCCGCCTCGACGTCCGTCCACAGGGAATCCAATGTGGACAAAGAGGCACGGAGACCGGTCTCGTCGCGGAACATGTTCTTGTCGTAGGCGTTCAGCTCCTCCCGGACGACGTCGACCACGGCGGTCGTGTCCACCGCGCCCCGGCGTCCGCTCGGCCGGATCCCGGCCCGTCCGGCCGGACGGAGCGGGGCCGCGGCGGCACCGCGCGCGTACCGGACCGCCGAGCGCCCGGCCCAGGTGCCCGACGAGACCGCCCACGCGGAGTTGGGTGAGCCGCCGCCGGAGATCGCGCCGACGACCGGCACCCGGCTGGCGACGTCACCCGCGGCGAACAGGCCGGGCACGCCGGTGGCGTAGTCCGGCCCGGTGACGAGCCCGCCGACGCCCCGGATGGTGCCCTCGCCGAGCAAGGTGACCTCGAACGGCTGGGTGTAGGGGTCGATCCCGCGGCGGGTGAACGGCAGCAGGAAGTTGGGCTGCACCACGGGCATCGTGCGGCGCACCCAGTCCGGCGCCCGGTCGAGCGTCGTGAACACCGGGCCGCGCAGCATCGCCGCCCCGAGGACGCGGTTGCGGTCCGGCCCGGGCGGCAGCGCGATCTCGTGGCCGCCGGCGTCGGTGTAGGTGCCGAACAAGTACGTCATCGACCGCGCCATCGTCGAGTACGCCGGAGCGAGGGTGTAGTAGTTCGAGAACTCCATGCCCGACAGCTGTGCGCCGGCCTCGGCGGCCATGAGGTGGCCGTCGCCGGTGTTGCCGCGCGAGCCGAGCAGGTGGGACCGGAACGCCGTGCCGCCGGTGGCCAGCACGACCGCGCCCGCCCGCACCCGCCAGTTCCCGCCCGCCTGCCGCCGGACGCCGGCCGCGCCACCGACCGAGCCGTCCGGGCGCAGCAGCAGCTCGAGCGCGGGGTGGTGGTCGAGGATCCGGACGCCGGCGCGGTGGACGAGCCCGCGCATCGCCCGCAGGTACTCCGGGCCGCGCACGTTGTTCGTCCGGTCGGGCTGCCCGTCGCGGACCGGGAACGGGTAGTACCGGTCCAACGTGGGCAGCCGCTCCCACGTCGTGCGCAGCACCCGCAGCGCCTGTTCGGGGTCGGCGAGCCCGCCCGCGTGCGCGTGCCGCTCGGCCACCGCGCGCTCGTGGTCTTCCGGTTCGATGAACCAGTGCGTGACCCCGGCCGTGGCGGTGACGCCGCTGGTGCCGCAGTAGCCCTTGTCCACGAGCACGACGTCCCCGCCGGCCTGGGCCGCGGCCAGAGCGGTCCAGGTCGCCGCGAGGCCACCGCCGACGACGAGCGCGCCGGCGCTCAGGTCGAGATCACCGCTCATCGGGACTCCGCCGGCTCGGCGACCCCGAGTTCGGCCAGCAGCCGGTGCCGCAGCTCCTCGAACCCCGGGTTGCGTCGGCTGCGCTCGCCGTCGAAGACCACGCGGTGCTCGGCGGCGAGCCGCCCGGACCGCATCGCGACCACGCGGTCGGCGAGCAGGATCGCCTCGTCGACGTCGTGGGTGACGAGCAGGACGGCCGGGCGGTGCGCGTCGACGAGCTGCCGGACCAGGGCATGCATCTTGATCCGGGTCAGCGCGTCCAGGGCGGCGAACGGCTCGTCGAGCAGCAGCAGCCGGGGTTCGCGGACGAGCGCCCGGGCGAGCGCGACACGCTGGGCCTCGCCGCCGGACAGCGTGACCGGCCAGGCGTCGAGGTGTCCGGCCAGTCCGACTTCGGTCAACGCGCGGGCGGCGGCTTCGCGGGGCAGGCCGATGGCGACGTTCTGCCACACCCGCCGCCACGGCAGCAGGCGGTGTTCCTGGAACACGACCATCCGCTCGGCCGGTGCGGCCAGCTCGCCGTCGTCAGGGGTGTCGAGCCCGGCGAGCAGGCGCAGCAACGTCGTCTTGCCGCAGCCGCTTTCGCCGATGAGCGCGACGAACTCGCCGGGCGCTATGTCCAGGTCGAGTCCACTCAGGACGGTTCGGGGCCCGAAGCTCTTGGTCAGCGCGCGCACGCGCACGGCGGTGCTCACAGCTTCGCCGAGTGGTCGGCGACGGTGATCGGGCCGCTGAGGATCTTCCGCTGGGTCAGCCAGTCCGCGCCACGCTGCAGCTGGGCGATCCCGTCGTCGTCGATCAGCGCCAGCTTCGTCTGGACGTTCTTGGCCGCCATCTTGTCCAGGACGGGTTGCGGGTAGTGGGAGACGGCGTTGCCGATGTCGAGCGCTTCCTTGTAGTGCTGGTTCTGCCAGTCGTAGTCGGCCTGGAACGCCGCGATCACCTTGCGGATGGTGTCGGCGTTCTGCTCGGCGTAGTCGCGGCGGACGAGGTAGCTGGTGAAGTCGATCTGGAAGTCCAGTTCGTCGCCGTCGACGAAGATGGGCTTGGCACCGTACTGGACCTCGGCGATCTCGCGGAAGCCCTGCCAGATGGCCCAGGCGTCGATCTTCCCGGCACCGAACGCCGCGGACGCCTCGGGCGGGTTGAGGTAGGTGATCTTCACCGAGTCGCGGGGCACGTGGTACTTCTCCAGCGCGGCGACCAGCAGGAACTCGCCGAGCCCGGCCTTGTTCACCGCGACGGTCCTACCCGCCAGGTCGGTCACCTTCTCGATCCCGGTGTGCGCGCCCGCGACGATGGCGGTGGTCCGCGGGGTCGACGCCGCCCAGGCGACGTAGACCAGGTCGGCGCCCGACAGGATCGCCTGGTCGGCGGGGGTCGTGCTGCCGCCGAAGCTGAAGTCGGCCGTGCCGCCGACGACGGCCTGCAGGGTCGGCGCGTGGTTGGGGAACGGCCCGACCCACTCGACGGCGATGCCCTGGTCCTTGAGCGTTTTTTCGAGCACACCCCGGGCCTTCGGGACGGAGATCGTGCTGTAGGTCAGCCGGACCTTGCCCTGGGTGGCACCGCCGGCCGAGCCGGTGGCGCAGGCGGCGAGCGAGGCGGCGAGGGCGGTGAGCCCGGCTGCGGTCAGGAACGTGCGGCGGGAGAGTGTCATGGCGGTCCTCAGGCGGTCAGGCGTGCGTAGGTGGGGTGCCAGCGCAGCAGGCGGCGTTCGAGCAGGCGGGTGACGAGGTCGCAGAGGATCCCGATCACGGCGTAGATGAGCACGACGAGCACGATCACGTCGGTCTGCAGGAATTCGCGGGCGTTGGTGGCCATGAACCCGAGGCCCGCGTCCGCGCCGAGGGTCTCGGCGATGACGAGAGCGAGCCAAGCGGCGGTGAGGGACAGCCGCAGCCCGCCGAGGATGGACGGCAGCGCACCGGGCACCACGACCCAGCGGATCTGCGCGGCGCGGCCGAGGCCGGCGACGTCGGTCATCTCCAGCAGCTTCGGGTCGATCTGGCGGATGCCGAGCACGGTGGTCAAGTAGAGCGGGACGGCGGTGCCGAGCGCGATCAGGAAGATCTTCCCGGCTTCGCCGATCCCGAACCAGACGATGACCAGCGGCAGGATCGCCAGGAACGGTACGGCGCGCACCATCTGGATGCTGCGGTCGAGCAGGGATTCGGCCACTTCGGACAGTCCGACCAGCAGGCCCAGCGCGAGGCCGAGGCTCGCGCCGATGGCGAACCCGGTGGCCGACCGCTGGAGGCTGGCGAGCAGGTTCGAGGGCAGTTCGCCGTCGGCGATCAGGGCACCGGCCTTGGCCAGCACGCTGCTCGGCGCCGGCAGCACCTGCTTCGGCAGGATCCCGGTCCGCGCGAAGAGTTCCCAGAGCGCGAGCACGGCCACCGGTGCCAGCCAGGAGACGGCCCGGTACGGGAACCGGATCCCGGCGGCGGCCGGCCGGTCGAGGGCGCGCGTCACCGGGGATCGAGTCCGGAGTCGAGGTACTCGGTCAGCTTCTTGCCGCCGGGGAACAGACCTTGCTGCACCCAGGTGTCGTAGGTCTTCTGCAGCTGGGTGGCGAGCGCGGCGTCGACCGGGATGCGCTGGTAGTTCGTCTCGTCCGGCCGGACCTGGGCGGCGATTTCCACGGGCTGGTGCGCGAACCCGGCGTACCACTTGTCGAAGGCGTCCGGGTTGTCCTTCGACCAGGCGTAGCTCTTGTCCACGCGGCTCGCGAAGTCCTGGATCGCGGTGCGTTTGCGGGGGTCGCCCAGTGCCTTGTCGGTGGCCGACAGCACGTTCAGCCCGGAGTTGATGCCCGCGCCGTCGGAGAGCACCCGCGCGCCGAGTTCGCCGCGGGCGCGGGCGGCGTAGACGCTCCAGGTGGCCCAGGCGTCGATGTTGCCGGTCGAGAACGCGCCGTTCGCCTCCGAGGGGGCGAGGAAGTTCAGCGTGACGTCCTTGTCCGACAGCCCGGCCTGCTTGAGCGCGCCGATCACCAGGTAGTGGGCGACGCTGCCGCGGGTGGTGGGGGAGATCCGCTTGCCCTTGAGGTCGGCGAGGGTGCGGGCGGGACTGTCCTTCGGCACCAGGAGGTAGGTGCCCTTGCCGCCGTTGCTCCAGGCCGCGGCGACCTTGATCTTGGAGCCGCCGGCGATCGCGGTCACCGTGGGGGAGTCGTTGGCGCCGCCGATGTCGATCGCGTCGGCACGCAGGGCCTCGTGCAGGTTCACCGCGGCGGCGAACTGCGACCACTCGATCTTGTACGGCAGGTTTCCGAGCAGCCCGGCGGCCTTGAGCCGGGACTGCGTGGCACCGGTCTGGTCGCCCACGCGCAACACCACCTCGCCGGAAGCGTCCGATGTGGACGAACCGCACGCGGTGGGCGTGGTGAGGCCGAGCAGCGCGGCCACGAGCAGGGCGAGCCGGGGTTTCGAGGGCATGCGGAACTCCCAATGCGGTGTCGGGCCGCGGAGATTCGGTGGCGGCGCCGGGCTAAATGGTCACCGGCGTGTGTCTATTTTCCCTTGCGGCCGGGAAGAGTCAATGTCCGCGCCGTGCTTCCCACGAGCCGGGAGCGATCCACAGTGGACTTTCACCCGGTCGCGGCGCGCGCGGCGGCGAAGTACTCGCGCAGCGGGCGCCAGCCGGGCACGACGAACCGGCCGCCGGGACCGCTGAAGGTCAATGTCGGCAGGGCGTAGCGGACGTGGTGTTCGAGGTGCTTCGCGCGGCCGCTGTGCGGTCCGGGCGCGGTGATGTCGAGGACTTCCGGGCACGGGTTGCGCGTCTCACGCCAGTCGTCGCGGACGGCCTGGCGGATTTCGGCGCTCGCCATGGCCGCGCGCAAGGCGGGGACGTCGAGGCCCGGCACGCCCTCGACGGCGGCGAGCACGCGCTCGGTGTCGTCGGCCGGGGTGCCGTGCACGAACGTCGTCTCGCGCAGCCGGGTCAGCACGAGCTCGGCGATGGCTTCCCCCTGTGCCTCGGCGGCTTTCGCGGCCAGGCAAGCCGGCCAGCTCGACTTCGCCACCCAGGCCAGGTGGGGCGGCTTCGGGGCGCCGGTGTGCTCGCTGACGCCGTCGATGAACTTCGCGTACCAGGCGGCCTCGGCGGCCGGGTCGGGTGCCGGGTCCTCGTCGTCGTCGAAGAGGATGCCGAACACCCGGCGCCACCGGGCCTCCGGCAGCTCCGCCCGCAGCAGGCGGAACTTCGGCTCCGACCCCCACGCCCACGGGCAGGCGGGGTCGGTGTACTCGACGACTTCGAGCGGCACGGCTCAGTCCTCGGGCACGTCGACCGGGGACCAGAGGCTCGGCAGGTTGACCACGATTCCTTCCTGGCTGCTGCGCGCGATGATCACGACGGCCTCTTCGTCGGTCGGGTTCTCCTCGCGGTGCGGCACGTACGGCGGCACGAAGATGTAGTCGCCGGGCCCGGTCTCGATCCGGACCTCGTCTTCGCCGTCGGCGAAGACGAACACCGGGTGGCCGGACTTGACGTAGATCGCCGTCTCGGCCTCACCGTGGTGGTGGTCGCCGGAGTTGGTGACCGGCGCGACGTGCGTCTCGCCCATCCAGACCTTGGACGAGCCGACGGTCTTGCCGGAGATCGCTTCGAGGCGCTTCATCCCGGTCGTCTGGTTGGTGTCGCCGGTCAGGTCCGCGCCGCGGATGTGCCGCAGCGGCTGGTGCCAGAGGTCGCTCACGGAAAGTCCCTTCAGGTGGCGACGCGGGCCGGGGCCGCGCCGGTGAGGAGGTCGGCGATCGTCGTCGCGCGCAGGATCGCGTCCAGCCCGGCTTCGACGTCCGACCAGAACGGCGTCAGGCCGGCCGCGGTGCCGTGGTAGGCCAGTGCGGGCCGGGGCTCGCCGCGGACGGAGAGGAACTCGCCGTCGACCGCCACGACCGCGTCCCGCACGGTGACGTCGCCGGCGGCCTTGGCCAGCCAGTAGCCGCCCTCGCAGCCGCGCTGGCTCCGGACCAGCCCGGCTTGGCGCAGGTCCCGGATGACCGCCTTGATGAACCGGGCCGGGATGTCCTGGGTGGACGCGACGGCTTCGCAGGTGATCGGCCGCGTGGTGTCCGCGGCGAGCTCCAGCAGCACCCTGATCGCGTAATCCGCCCTGGCCGAGATGCGCATACCCGCCATCATCCCCGGACCAGGACCGGTCCGCGCGTCCCGGCGCGCAGCCACTCCAGGAACTGGACGATCTCGGCCGCCACGCTGCGGTGGGCGACATCGTTCAGCACGTCGTGCCGGCCGCCCTCGACCAGCGCGAACCGGCCCGCGGGGAGCATCTCGGCGAAGGCGCGCGCGGCCTTCGGGTCCGCGACCCGGTCCGCACTCCCGTGCAGGACGAGCGCCGGGGTGCGCGGGAGCACCGCCGGGAGGCCGGCGGGCTCGGCGAGCAGGGCGCCCCGGCGCAGCCGGGTGTCGCCTTCGAGCAGGTCGCGGTGGACCGGACACGCCGTCCGCGCGTCGAGTTCGGCGTCCCACGAGCGGTCCGGCGTGGCGTCGGCCGACAGCGGCAGCCCGGCCGCCACGACCGCGTGCACCGGCAGCTGAGCGGCGAGGGTGAGCGCGTTGATGGCGCCGGTGTCGCTGCCGAGCAGGACCACGGGGAGCGGGCCCGCGCGGAGCTCGCCCGCGACGTCCTCCCCGGTGGGCACGGCGACGACCCGGTAGCCGTCGAAGGCCAGCCGGGTGCCGAGCCGGGAGTAGAGCCCGGGGTGCTCGCCCCGGCCCGGCAGCAGCACGACCGTGCCGCGCACGGGCACGCCTTCGGCCGGGGCCCAGCGGGCCGTCGCGGTGGGCGCGCGGGTCATACGGCGGCTGCCGCGGCGGGCTGCCGTTCGCGGCGGGCCAGCTCGGACCGGACCAGCGGGAGCAGGTGCCTGCCGTAGTCGATCGCGTCGTCGAGCGGGTCGTAGCCGCGGATGAGCAGCGTGGTGACGCCGATGTCGACGTAGTCCAGCAAGGCCTGAGCCACCGTCTCCGGCGTGCCGACCAGGGCGGTGGAGTTGCCCGCGGCGCCGGTCGCCGTGGCCAGGGGAGTCCACAGTGCACGGTCGTGCCGGTCGGCCTTCGCCGCCGCGGCCAGCAGCCGGACGCTGCCGGCGTTGGTGGGCGCGCCGCCGTCACGCCATTCGCGGGCTGCCTTCGCGGCCCCGGACGCGGTGATCTTGTCGAGGATCCGCTCGGCCCGTTCCCACGCCAGTTCCCCGGTGGGGCCGAGGATGGGCCGGAAGGACACGCTGATGCGGGGCGGGGTGAGCCGCCCGGCCGCCTTCGCCGCCGCCCGGACGGACGCGATCTGCTCCGCCGTTTCCTTCAGCGGTTCGCCCCAGAGCGCGAAGACGTCGGCGTGCTTGCCACCGACGCGGTAGGCCGCCGGCGAAGAACCGCCGAAGTACAGCGGGATCCGCGGGTTCTGCAGCGGGCGCACCCGCGGGGTGTAGTCGTCGAGCCGGTAGTGCTTGCCGTGGTGGGAGAACGCGGTGCCGGAAGTCCAGGCACGCTTGAGGATCTCCAGGTACTCGTCCGTGCGCTCGTAGCGCTCGTCCTTGGCCAGGTAGTCGCCGTCGCGGGCCTGCTCGACGTCGCTGCCGCCGGTGATGGTGTGCACCGCGACGCGGCCGCCGCTGAAGTGGTCGAGGGTGGCGAACGCGCGCGCGGCCAGCGTCGGCGCGACGAACCCGGGCCGGTGGGCGACGAGCAAGCCGAGGCGCTCGGTGTGCGCGGCCGCGTAGGCCGCCACCTGCTGGCCCTCCGGCCAGCCCGCGCCGTAGCCGATGAGCACGCGGTCGAAGCCACCGTCCTCGTGCGCCCGGGCGAACCGGCGGACGTAGGCGGGGTCGACGACCGGTCCTCTGGCCGGCCGGGTCTCGCTCGCGTCCTGGGTGCCGATCATGCCGACGAACTCGACGGGCATCTGCTTTCCTTTCGCCGCAAGAAGAACGCCCTGCCAGGGAACGGCACGGAGGGTGCGGTGTCAATTGGGCAGCTGCGGGTGTCCATTTGGTGGACGTCGCTGGCTTCCCCCGATCCGGGCGGCTTATCGTCGGCCCGCTCGCCGACCCTTCCGGGAGGACTTCGTGACCACGACCGTCGCCACCGTGCCGCCACCCGACCTCGCCGCGTTGCCGTCGATCGTCGCCGGGCTGGCCGCGCGAGCCGGCGAGCACGACCGCGAAGGGACGTTCCCGCACGAGGGTGTCGAACTGGTGCACGCCGCGGGTTTGCTGACCACGACCGTGCACCCGCGCTACGGCGGTCCGGGCGCCGGGGTGCTCGACACCGCCCGGCTGCTGGCGGAGCTGGGCCGCGGCGACCCGTCGGTGGCCCTGGTGACGGCGATGACGTTGTTCGTCCACGCGGCACAAGGTTCGGACCCGGCTTGGCCGGACGGGGTGTACCGGGAGGTGCTCGCGGAGGCGGGCGAGCGGCCGGTGCTGATCAACGCGCTGCGCGTGGAGCCGGAACTGGGCTCGCCGACCCGCGGCGGTCTGCCCGCGACGATCGCGCGCCGGACCGCGGACGGGTGGCGCCTGTCCGGCCGCAAGATCTACTCGACCGGCTCGGTGGGCCTGCGCTGGATGGTCGTCTGGGCCCGCACCGACGAACCCGACCCGCGCGTCGGCGGGTTCCTGGTGCGGGCCGACGCACCCGGGATCGGGATCGAACCGACCTGGGACCACCTCGGCCTGCGGGCCAGCGCCAGTCACGACGTCGTGTTCACCGACGTCCCGGTGCCCGACGGCGCCACCGCCGGACTGTCCACACCGGACACGCAGCGCCCGCCGGTGCCGGCGTTCGCCTTGGCGCTGCCCGCGCTCTACCTGGGTGTGGCGCGCAACGCGCTGGACTGGCTCACGGGATTCCTCCGGGAGCGCGTCCCCAGCGGGCTCGGCAAGCCGCTGGCCACCCTGCCGAGGTTCCAGACCGGGGTAGGGGAGATCGCCGCGCGGATCACCGGTGCCGAGGAAGTCCTCTTCGGACTCGCCCGCCGGGTGGACGAAGGGGAGCCCGGCGCCACGGCGCACGCGGGCGTCGCGAAGGTGCTCGCGACGCGGTTGCTCGTCGAGGCGGTCGAGCAGGCCGTCGCGCTCGCCGGGAACCCGGGGCTGACGCGGGCCAACCCGTTGCAGCGGCACTACCGCGACGTGCTGTGCAGCCGCGTCCACACCCCGCAGGACGACGCCGTGCTGACCGGGCTGGGCCGCTCGATCCTGATCACCCGGCTTTGACCGCGCGCACCGCTTCGGCGACCGCGAGGAGGGTGGCGATCGGGTCGTCGCCGAGGGGGTGGACGCCGACGTGGTCGGCGCCCGCGTCCCGGTGGGCCAGCAGCCCGGCCGCGACCGTGGCCGGGTCGCCGTGGGCGACGAGCGCGTCGATGAGGCGGTCGCTGCCCGCATCGGCGAGGTCGTCGTCGGTGTAGCCGAGCCGCCGGAGGTTGTTCGCGTAGTTGGTGACGGCCAGCGCCGTTCCGGGTGGTGCGGACCGGGCGATCGCGCGGGCTCGCCCGGTGTCCGGCTCGACGAGGGCGAAGTGCCCGGGCAGCAGGAGTTTGCCCGCGCCGAGGATCGAGCGCGCCCGCCGGGTGTGCTCGGGGGTGACCATGCCGGGAACGGTGCCGGCGGTGCGGTCGCGGGCCAGGCGCAGCATTCTCGGCCCGAGTGCGGCCACCACCACCCGGCCGCCCGGGACGCCCGCCCGACCGAGCTGGTCCAAATAGGACAGCAGGGTGTCGTACGGCGCGGCGTATCCGGCGTGCACTTCGCGGTGCCCGATGCCGACGCCGAGCAGGAACCGGCCGGGGTGCCGGGCTTCGATCCGGTGGTAGGAGGCGGCGACGGTGCCCGCGTCGGCGGTCCAGGCGTTCACCACGCTGGTGCCGACGGTCAGCCGGGTGGTCGCGTCGAGCAGCTTCTCCGCGAGGGCCAGGTCGGCCGGCGGTGAGGCGTCCAGCCAGAGGGTGCCGTAACCGGCCCGCTCGACTTCCGCCGCGGCTGCCGGGTTCACTTCGTGCTCGCGCAGATGGGCGCCGAGCAGGCCGAGATCGATGGTCATGCCCCGACTCCAGCACGGCGGTTCGCCGCGAACCAGGGCCAGGGGGCACGCGCAGCGATAACCTGATGGCATCGTCGCAGGGGAGGGCCGGTGGAACTACGGGCGTTGCGGTACTTCGTCACGGTCGCCGACGAGCTGCACTTCGGCCGGGCCGCCGACCGGCTGCACATCGCCCAGCCCGCGGTCAGCAGGCAGATCGCGCGGCTGGAGCGCGAACTGGGGGTCCGGCTGTTCGACCGCTCGCCGCGGCGGGTCCGGCTCACCGTGGCCGGGCTCCGGGTGCTCGACGCGGCGCGTGCGGCCCTCGCGGCCGCCGACCGGGTCCGGGTCGCGGCCAGCCCGCGGGTGGGCGTGATGCGCATCGGCACCGGCACCGGCCAGTTCGCCGCGCGCCTGGAACGCGGGATCGACGCGTTGCGCGAGCAGGCCCCGGCGTTCGACGTCGTGCTCGTCGACCTGCCGTTGCCCGCGCGCCTGAACGCCCTGCGGCAGGGGGAGCTCGACCTGGCGCTGGCGCGGGGCGTGCGGGCGGCGCCGGGGCTGCGGGTGCTGCCGGCGTGGACGGAGGCCCTGTTCGCGGTCGTCTCCGTACGGCACGCCGTCGCCGGTCACCCGGCCGTCGGCGTGGCCGAACTGGCCGGCGGTCCGTTCCGGACGGCTCAGGACCACGACCCGTCCGTGGTCACCGCGCTGCGGGAGGCCGGAGCCCCGGTGCGCCCGGGGCACCGCGCGGGCACGGCCGGGGACACGATCATCGAGGTCGGCTCCGATCCGCGCAGCTGGACGGTGCTGCCGGCCGATCAGGTGGCCGAGCTCCGCTCCACCCGGGTGCGGGCCATCCCGCTCGAACCCCGGACGACGATCACCGGCAGCGTCGTCATCCCGGACGACCTGCCGTCCCCGTGCACCGCGGCCCACCAGGCGGCCTTCGGTGACTGACGCCGGACCCCGGCCGGGCGCCCGCACAAGGAGAGCTCGGACCAGGGCCACCCGGCGCTGATCCCTCGAACGATTCGACGGCCCGCGGCCCGCACCTCTGTCACCTCGAGGCCCCGGCCGACGCGGCGCTCGTCAGCAGGGGCACGAGGGCATCGGGGCGGTCCAGCGGGATGATGTGCCCGCAGTCCTCGATGAGGTGGGCCGTGAGGTCTTCGGTCACCGGGTGCAGCTGGCGCGCGAGAGCGTCGCCCACCGGGTGGGCGCCGATCGCCGCGGTGGGCACGGTGAGCCGGCCGGACGCGGTGGCGTCCGCGATCTGTGCCGCGCTTTCGGGCATGGCCCGGTAGTGGCCGAAGGCGCTCCGCAGGGCTTCGCGCCCGGTGTACGCCGTGATGAAATGACTCCGGATCGCCGGTGGCACGCCGCGGCCGCGGGTGCCGGCGTCGAGGAACCAGCCGATGTAGTCGGCCTCGTGACCGGCGAGGACCGTCTCGGCGAGGCCGGGGACGGCGTGGAACCCGAACCACCACGGCGGCCCGCCGGCGAGGAAGTCTTCGGCTCCCGGCAGGCGTCCGAGCAGTGATTCCATGAGGACGAGCCGGCGCACCCGGTCCGGACGCCGCATGGCGAGCAGGAAGGCGGGCGGAGCGCCCGCGTCGATGCCGACGACCGTCGCCGCCGGTTCGTCCAGGGCGTCGAGGAGCGCTTCGGCGTCGGCTGCGAGGGTTGCGGCGTCATAGCCGTCGGCGGTGCGGGTGGTCGCGCCGAGACCACGCAGGTCCGGGGCGATGACGCGGTGGTGCCGGGCCAGCTGCGGGATGACGGCGGTCCACAGCCGCCAGGTGTGCGGGAAGCCGTGCAACAGCAGGAACGCGGGCCCCTGCCCGGTGACGGCCACGTTGATGTCGATGCCGTTCGCCGTGACCCGCTGCTCGCACACGGTGCCTCCTCAGTGGTTACCATTGGTTACCAGATGAGGTTAGGTAACCGTCTCGGCCTGGCCAAGACGGCACTTTGCGGAAAGGTGGTGAGCTCCAGGTGACCCCCTCCCCGAAGGGCACGCGCGGCGACCTCTTCGACCCCGCCTGCCCCACCCGCAAGCTGCTCGACCGGATCGGCACGAAATGGACGTCCATGGTGGTCAAGGTGCTGGCCGAGGCCGGCCCGGACGAGGTGCGGTTCGCGGAACTGCAACGCCGGATGCCGGGCGTCTCGCAGAAGATGCTGTCGGTGACCCTGCAGAGCCTCGCCCGCGACGGCCTGGTCGAGCGCCGGGTGGAGCCGGCGGTTCCGCCGAAGGTGCACTACCGCCTCACCGGCCTGGGCCACTCCCTCGAGGTGCCGCTCGCCGCCCTGCGCACCTGGGCGGAGGAGAACATGCCGGCGATCGACCGGGCCAACGCCGCGGCGCACGACTGACCGCCGGCACACTGTCCGAAAAGGACGCTGTCACCCGGGCGCGTCGATCCCCAGGTGGTCGCGCAGGGTGGTGCCGGTGTATTCGGTCCGGAAGGAGCCGCGCTCCTGCAGCAACGGCACCACCGTGTCGGCGAATTCGTCGAGCCCGCCGGGGGTGACGTGCGGGACGAGGATGAAGCCGTCGCTGGCGTCGGCCTGGACGAGGTCGTCGATCGCCGCCGCCACCGTCGCGGGCGAGCCGATGAACGTCTGCCGGCCCGTCACCTCGATGATCAGGTCGCGGGTGGACAGGTTCTTCGCCTCGGCGAGCTGCCGCCACTCGCGGGCCGTGGCGACGGGATCGCGGTACATGCGGACGCTCGCGCGGCCGGGGGCGATCGTGGACCCGTCGACCACCGGATCCGTCGACGGCAGGGGCCCTTCGGGGTCGTGGCCGGACAGGTCGGTGTTCCAGACCTGTTCGAGGAACTTGATCGCGGTCTGCCCGCTGACCTGCTGCCGCCGCACGACGTGGGCGCGCTCGTCGGCGTCGGCGTCGGTGTCGCCGAGCACGAACGTCGCCGCGGGCAGGATCACCAGCTGCTCCGGGGTCCGGCCGTACTTCGCCAGGCGGCCCTTCACGTCGGTGTAGAACGCCTGGCCCGCTTCGAGGGTGCCGTAGCGGCTGAAGATCGCGTCGGCGGTGGCCGCGGCGAACTCCCGGCCCTCGTCGGAGTCGCCGGCCTGGATGATCACCGGACGGCCCTGGGGGCTGCGCGGTACCGGGAACCGGCCTTCGATGTCGAAGTGGGCGTCGTGGTGGGCGAACGCGCCCGCCTCCGGATCACGCAGGAACACGCCGGTCCCGGCGTCGGCGGGGATCTCGTCACCCCGCCAGGAATCGAACAGTTCCCAGGCGGTGCGCAGGAACGTTTCGGCGCGCTCGTAGCGCTGGTCCTGCGGGAGGAACCCGCCGCGGCGGAAGTTCTCGCCGGTGAAGGCGTCCCACGACGTGACGACGTTCCAGGCGGCGCGCCCGGCGGAAAGGTGGTCGAGCGAGGCGAACTGGCGGGCCACCTCGAAGGGCTCGTTGAACGTCGAGTTGATCGTGCCGGCCAGTCCGAGCCGCTCCGTGACGGCGGCCAGGGCGGAGAGCACGGTGAAGGTGTCCGGGCGGCCGACGACGTCCAGGTCGTAGATCTGCCCGTTCTGCTCGCGCAGCCGCAGGCCTTCGGCCAGGAAGAAGAAGTCGAACTTCGCGCGCTCGGCGGTCTGCGCGAGCTTGACGAAGGAGCTGAACTCGATGTGGCTGCCGGCTTCGGGGTCGCTCCACACGGTCGTGTTGTTGACGCCGGGGAAGTGCGCCGCGAGGTGGATCTGCTTCCGGGTCATCTCGGTCCTCCTCAGACGGCGGCGTAGCGGTTGGCGGGGCGGGCGAGACCGAGCAGCCCGCGCAGGGTGCTCGCCTCGTACTCGGTGCGGAAGGCGCCGCGGGACCGCAGCTCGGGGACCAGGCCGCGGGTGATCGCGGTCAGGTCGTGCGGGATCGTGCCCGGCCGCAGCCGGAAGCCGGAGAGCCCGGCGGCCTGCCAGTCGAGCAGCAGGTCGGCGAGGCCGGCCGGGGTGCCGGTGAAGGTGTACGCGTCGGACGAGTATTCCGCGCCCGACAGGTCGTCGAGCCGGGCCTTGCGGCCGGCGGCGGCCTGTTCCGTCTCGCCGAGGAACACGACGACGTCGGCGAACACGTGCAGCGTCTCGTCGCCGCGCCCGGCCCGCGCTTGCTCGTCCCGGACGGCGGCGACGATCGTCGTGGCTTGCTCGCGGTCGAACGGCGTCACGTAGACGACGTCGGCGGAACGGGCGGCGAGCCGGTACGGGATGGCGGCGTGGGCCAGCGCGGTGACCGGCGGCTGGCCCTGCGGCGGCCGCGGCGTGATCGACGGGCCCTTGACGGAGAACCAGCGGCCTTCGAAGTCGATGTAGTGCAGCTTCTCGCGGTCGACGAACCGGCCGGTGGCCACGTCGCGGATCTCGGCGTCGTCCTCCCAGGAGTCCCACAGCCGGCGCAGCACCTCGACGTAGTCCGCGGCCTCGTCGAAGAGGTCGGCCAGGGGGCTGGGCCGGCCCGGCTCG
Organism: Amycolatopsis sp. NPDC058278; assembly: GCF_042881395.1. NCBI lineage: Bacteria > Bacillati > Actinomycetota > Actinomycetes > Pseudonocardiales > Pseudonocardiaceae > Amycolatopsis > Amycolatopsis sp. NPDC058278. The sequence goes on from NZ_JBHVXZ010000109.1 coordinate 19,258, forward strand.
GCGGAGTCCTCGAGCCGGAATTCGCCGAACTCACGGCGGCCGAAGTGCCGGTTGTCGGCGGCGCGCCCGGCCACCTGCACGCGGACCCCGGCCCGGCCGGTGCTGACGTAGTCGAGCGTGGCGATCGCCTTGGACAGGTGGAACGGCTCGGTGTGCGTGACGACCGCGGTCGGCACGAGCCCGATGCGGGAGGTGAGCGGGGCGACGCGGGCGGCGATCAGGACCGCGTCGAGCCGGCCCTGGACGATGTCGGTCCGCTCGCCCGGCCGGTCGAGGTAGTTCACGGTCTGCAGGGCCAGGGAGTCTTCGATGGTGACGAAGTCCAGCTTGCCCGCCTCGGCCTCGCGGACCAGGTCGGCCCAGTACCCGGCGGTGAGCAGCTCGCGTGGCCGTGCGCCGGGTTCCCGCCAGGCGGCGGGGTGCCACCCCGCCCCGTCCAGCGCGACGGCGATCCGCGGTCCGGTTCCTGCTGCCATCCCGGCGTTCCCTTCTCCTCGGCCCCCGTCCGCAGTGTGCTCCGGATTCCGCGCCTCGGGCGCGACCGGCCAACTGCTGGGACGAGCGGGGAACGCCGGGAATAAACCGCGGGTCACTTCACTTCGTGCAGCTTCCCGGTGGCGACGTCGAAGACGAAGCCCCGCACGGACTCCTTCTTCGGGATGAACGGGCTGTTCCGGATCCGCGCGATCGACTGGCGCACGTCCTCGTCGAGATCGGTGAAGGCTTCCGCGGCCCAGGCGGGTTTGACCCCGACGTCCTCCTGGATGGACTTCTTGAAGCCGTCGTCGGTGAAGGTGAGCATGCCGCAGTCGGTGTGGTGGATGAGGATGATCTCCTCGGTGCCGAGCAGGCGCTGGCTGATCGCGAGCGAGCGGATCTCGTCCTCGGTGACGACGCCGCCGGCGTTGCGGATCACGTGAGCCTCGCCTTCGTTGAGACCGAGGACGCCGTAGACGTTGATGCGGGCGTCCATGCAGGCGAGCACGGCGACGTGCTTGGCCGGCGGCAGCGGCAGCGGCCCGGTGAAGTTCGCGGCGTATGCGGCGTTGTTGGCCAGGAGCTCGTCGGTGACCGACATGGTGGTCCCTTCCGCGTAGTGGGGTGGACCGAGTGGACGCGCCTACGCGGTGGTGCGCAACCGTGCCCACGACCTGGGAAACTGTCCATTGAGGACCCTTGTTCCGCTCCGTGGACGTACTGGCCCGCCGCGAACCGCGGCCCGAGAATGCCCGCATGACAGCGTTGAACGACGAGGCCGGCTACGACCGCGTGCGGCTCGCGCAGTGGCGGGCGGGGAACGCGCGCCTGCCGGGGCTGAACCGGCGCGCTCTGCTGAGGCTGACGGCGGCCGGTGGTCTCGCGCTGGCCGCGACCGGCACGGCGTCCGCCCCGGCGTCGGCCGCGGGCCCGATCGTCAAGCCCCTGCCACCGGAGTGGTTCGACGTCTACGGCAGCAACGCCGAGACGCGCTGGGAAGCCATGAGCGGGCAGGGTTACCTCACCCCGGTCGACCGGTTCTTCGTCCGCGACCACACGTCGACCCCGGTGCTCGACGCCGCCACCTGGCGGCTGCGACTGTTCGGCTCCGGACTGCGCGGCTCGCCGACGGCTGCGAACCCGGTCGAGCTGACCTACCGGGACCTGCGTGAGCTGCCGTCCGAGACGATCACCGCGTTCATCGAATGCGCCGGCAACGGCCGGAGCTTCTTCACCGGCCAGCAGGGCCAGACCGTCACCGGGACCGCGTGGAAGCTGGGCGCGGTCGGGGTCGCGCGCTGGCGCGGTGTCCGGCTGGCGACGGTGCTCGCCCGCGCCGGGCTGACCCGCGACGCGGTGGACGTGCTGCCGGAGGGGCTCGACCCGGACTACGCCACCGGCGGGGTGAACCTCGGCAAGGTGCGGCGGCCGCTGCCGGTGGGCAAGGCGCTGCAGGACGTCCTGCTGGCCTACGAGATGAACGGCGAGCCGCTGCCGCCGGACCACGGGTTCCCGGTGCGGCTGGTGGTGCCGTCGTGGGCCGGGATCTCGTCGATCAAGTGGCTGGGCCGGATCGAGGTGTCGGCGACGCCGCTGGTGTCGCCGTGGAACACGCAGTACTACCGGCTGCTGGGCCCGGACTACCCGGCCGAGGGCACGCCGGTCACCGAGCAGGTGGTGAAGAGCGCGTTCGAACTGGAACGGGGGGCGACGCTGGCGGCCGGGCGGCGGCACGTGCTGCGCGGCCGGTCCTGGTCGGGCCACGGCCGGATCCGGCGGGTTGAGGTGAGCGTGGACGGCGCCACCTGGGCGCCCGCCAAGCCGATCGGCCCCGCCCTCGACCGTGGCTGGCTGCAGTGGGAGTTCCCGTGGCGGCCGCGTACAGCCGGGGCGTACACGCTGCGAGCGCGTGCGACCGATGTCACCGGTGTGCGGCAGCCGGAGGTCGCGCCCTACAACACGCAGGGGTACCTGTTCGGCGCGATCGTCCGCCACCCGGTCACGGTGAGCCCGGCGTGACCCGGGGACGGTGCGGGCGCTCCTGCGGTTGCGGCCCTCACCGGGCCGGCCTCGAACGATCGCGGTGACTCGGGCGGTCAGCGGCGACCGCCTTGCCTGCGAGCCCGGTGCGGCCTGTCGAGCTTCGTTGTGAAGGGGGCACGTGCACTTGCTGCTGGTGGGGGCGGCGCCGGTGACCGCCGCGGACCTGGGTCACGAGCTTCGCGGTCACGGCTTCGAAGTGGGCGTCGTGGACAGCGGGGCCGCGCTGCTCGCCACGCCCGTCCGGGCCGACCTGGTGTTGCTGGCCCTGGATCTGCCCGACCTCGACGGCCTGGAGTTCTGCCGCCGGCTGCGTGCCCGCAGCCAGGTGCCGATCATCGGCCTGTCCGGCCGCGATTCCGAGCTGGACCGGGTGCTGGGCCTGCAGGCGGGGCTGGACGACTACGTGTCCGCACCGGTCCGGGCGCGCGAGCTGGTCGCCGTGATCGGCGCGGTGATGCGCCGGGTCCGCCGCCCGGCCGGGGAGACGACGGTGGCCGGCGAGACCATCGTCCACGGCTCGCTGCACCTCGGCTTGCGCCGCCGTGGCGGAAGTCGTCGATTCGCTGACCACACGGGCTGAAGGTCGCCGGTCACGTGGCCGAGGTGTCCGATGAGGACAGTGTGCGCCGGCTCGTGCGGTTCGCGGTGGACACGTTCGGCGGCGTCGACATCCTCGACAACAACGCGGCGCTGGTGTCGGCGATCAAGCGGGACCGCGACGTCGTGACGATGCCCGTCGAGCTGTGGGACGAGGTCATGGCGGTCAACCTGTGCGGGCCCATGCTGCTGTGCAAGCACACGGAGCCGATCATGATCGAGCGCGGCGGCGGCTCGATCGTCAACATCGCCAGCGGCCAGGGGCTGTCCGGGGACCGCACGATGGTCGCCTACGGCAGCTCGAAGGGCGGCCTGATCGCGCTGACCCGGTTCGTCGCCGCCGCCTACGGCGACCACGGCGTCCGGTGCAACACCGTGGCGCCGGGGCTCATCAAGACCCCGGCCCTGGACGCGGACATGCCCGGGTTCGTGCAGGACAAGATCCGCGCGCACAACCTGGTACCCCGGCTGGGCACCCCGGCGGACGTCGCCGCGCTGGTCACGTTCCTCGCCTCGCCGGCGGCGAGCTTCATCACCGGCCAGCTCATCCCGGTGGACGGCGGCTTCCTGTCCCACCTGCCGACGCTCGCCGTGCTGGCGCCGCCCGGCCAGGGCGACGCCGGCAACGTGGCGGACCGGACTTAGTTCTTGACCGACTGCATGCAGAAGGTGGTCACCGCCAGGGAGCCCTGCATGCTCCAGGAAGCCGCCTGGTCCGAGCCGGGGAAGTCCTTGCAGATCTCCTCGACGGTCTTCGACAGCCCGTCCATCTTGGTCAGGCCGTCCACCTGGCCGAGCACCTTCGCCGCACCCTTCTTGCAGGGGGCGAGGCGGAGCTCCCCGCCGGCGCCGGTCGCCATGCACTCGCCGACGGCGGGCTTCCGGTTGTCCGGGTTCTTCAGGTCTTCCAGGCACAGGACCTTCGACGACAGGCTGCCCTGCCGCTTCCACTCCATCGAGGCGGCCGCGGACGGGACCTTGGCGCAGGCCGCGGTCATGAGCCCGCCCAGCGCGCCGCCGTTCTCGACACCGGCGACCTTGTAGTTCGCCTCCGGTCCACAAGGGACCTTTTCGGCGTGGGCGGCGTCGGAGAGGTCTCCCTTGACGCAGTCGCCCACCAGCGGCATGCCCTTGCCCGGGTTCTTGACGTCCTCCAGGCAGAACAGCGTGCCCTTCGAGACATCGGTGCCCTCCCAGTACGCGGCGGTCGCGGTCGGGAACTGGTCACAGCCGCCGAAGCTCATCGCCACCTGGTGCTGGTCCGGGACTTTGCCGACGATCTTGTAGGTGGCATCCGGGCCACAGGCCACCGAGGTCACGCTGTCGGCGTTGGCCGTGTTGCCCTTGAGGCAGTCGCCGACGTTGGTGCTCTTGGTCGTGGCCGAGGTCAGCCCGACCACGACCACGACCGCGAGGAACACGAGGGGAATGCCGATCCGCAGCGCGAGTTTGAGGCCACTGCGCTTCTGGGGCGGCAAGCCGTACGGCGGAGGCATCGGGTACGGCATGGGGTACGGCGCGGGCGGGTACTGCGGCAGGGCGGCCCCGGGGGTCGGGGGCCGGAAGGGATTCGCCTCCGGCGCGGGCTGCTGCGGTCTGTCTCCGGGCACTGTCATGGAAGGTCCCCCCCCAGGTCTGAGCAAGATCGGCAGCCGAATCTTAACCGGAGAACAGCCTGTCCTCCGAGCCCCGGCTCGTGCGCCAGTGCGCCGGCCGCGGCACTGCCCGGCGAGCGGTCCAGGCCCGGGCCGCCGACGACCGCGTCACCGAATCGCCGGGAACTCCGCGCCGGCGGCAGCCGACTGATACCTCCGAGGCAGGCGAAAGGAGCTCGATGTCGATCGACCAGAGCGAAGAGCGTACGGCCGAGGCGCCGCCCGAGCCGCGGTTCACCTGGGCGGCGGTTCGGCCGCTGCTGGTGCGGCTGCATTTCTACGCCGGGGTGTTCGTCGGCCCGTTTCTGCTGGTCGCGGCGCTGACCGGGCTGGCGTACATCTGGACTCCGCAGGCCGAGCAGGCCGTCTACGACCACGAGCTGCACGTCCCGGCCGCGCCCGGGGTCGTCCCGTTGGCGCAGCAGGCGGCCGTCGCGAAGGCGGCGGTGCCGGACGGGACGGTGACCGGGATCCGGCCCGGGCCCACGCCGACCGACTCGACGCAGGTGATCTTCAACCGGCCGGGACTCGAGCCGAGCTTCCACCACACGGTGTTCGTCGATCCGCACACGGGGACGATCCGCGGGCAGCTGGAGACCTACGGTTCGGGTCAGGCGTTGCCGCTGCGCAGCCGGCTCGACGGGCTGCACGCCAACCTGCAGCTCGGTGACCTCGGCCGCTGGTACAGCGAACTCGCGGCGAGCTGGCTGTGGGTGGTGGTGCTGGCCGGGATCGCGCTCTGGTCGGGGAGCCGGAAGCGGAAGAAGTCGCAGAGCGCGCGCGGGCGGCTGTTGTCCTGGCACCGCATGACCGGCCTGGTGATCGCGGCCGGACTGCTGGTCCTTTCGGCCACGGGACTGTCCTGGTCCGAGCACGCGGGCGACAACATCAGCGAGCTGCGCTCACAGCTGGACTGGACGACGCCCTCGGTGTCGGCCGCGCTCCCGGCCGCCGCTCCCCGGGGCGCCGACGTCGGAATCGACGCCGTGCGCGCGGCGACGTTGCAGGCGGGTTTGGCGGACCCGGTGGAGATCCGGCCGCCGTCCGCGCCGGGCAAGGCGTACGTCGTGCAGCAGGTCGGCCGGTCCTGGCCGACCAAGGTCGACTCGATGGCCGTCGACCCGGCCACCGGCCGGATCACCGCCACACTGCCGTTCTCCGACTACTCGTTGGCCGCCAAGCTGTCCCGCTGGGGGATCGACGCCCACATGGGCCTGTTGTTCGGGGTGGCGAACCAGATCGTGCTCACCGGGTTGGCGGCCGGATTGATCGCGGTGATCTTCTGGGGTTACCGGATGTGGTGGCTGCGCCGCCCGACCCGGGGCGACGCGCGCGTCGGACGTCCACCGGTGCGGGGAACGTGGCGCCGGATTCCGGGCCGGGTGCTCGCGCCGTTCCTGGTGGCGACCGCGGTGGTGGGCTACTACCTGCCGGTGTTCGGCTTGTCGCTGCTGGCTTTCCTGGTCGTCGACCTGATCGTCGCGGCTCGTCGTCAGGAGGTGAAGGCGTGATCGAGGCGACCGGATTGCGGTGGATCCTGACGGCGGTGTTCGTCGCGGCCGGTGCGTTCTGTGTCTACCGCTGTTTCCGCCGGAAGTCGGTGACGGGCCGGGTCGGCGACGTGCTGCACGCGGCGATGTGCCTGGCCATGGTCGCGATGGTGTGGCCGGCCACGATGGGGGTGGCCGGCGTTCCGCAGGTGGTGCTGTTCGGGTTCGCCGCGGTGTGGTTCGCCGTGGCCGCGGTGCGCGGCGCCGCCCACGAGGGCCGGTGGCACCCGGGCTATCACGCGGTGATGATGCTGGCGATGGTGTGGATGGTGTTCGCGATGCCGCGCGCCATGGTCGGCAGCGGCGCGGCGACGACCATGGACATGCCGGGAATGGAGGGCATGGCGATGGCCCTTCCGTCGGCCGGCGGCGGGGTGCCCGCCGACGTGGTGATCGTCGCGCTGACGCTGGCGATCGCGTTCTGCCTGGCGGGGATCGCGTTCCTGGCCCGGCTCGTCGACGGGGCCCGGGTCACGCCGCCGTCGGTGCGCACGGCCGGGTGGGGTGCCGACGCCCTGATGGGCCTCGGCACCTCCGTGATGCTGCTGGCGATGCTGTGAGGTCAGGCCGCGAGCGCGGCTGACTCACGCGATCCGGCGAGGCCTGCGAACGGATCCCGCGCCGGGTCGGGGGTGCGCTCGAACTCGATGAAGTCGGTGGCCGCCTTGGCCACCTCGGCACCGTGCAGGTGCCGGACGAGCGCCGCCGTCATGTCCATTCCCGCGGCCACTGCGGAGGAGGCCCAGCGGTTGCGGTCCTCAGGTCGGCCGGGCCGGGCACGTCCCGCGGTCATCAGGCCGCGCGACGGCGGCTGGCCGGCAGGTGCGGGAACCGGCGGCGCGGACCCCGGCCGTCGGCCTTGGCCCGGGGTTGCCAGCCGAGCGTGACGTCGTCGTGCGCCGCGGGTTCGACGCGCGCGCTCGGGCCCGGTGTCGATGTCCGGCGATGCTGGCGGCGCACGCCGTAGAGGAGCCCGACTCCGGCCACGAGCAGGCCGTGCGACAGCACCCGGGACAAGGTGACCTGGCTGTCGGCGAGATCGATGCCGGAGACGAGGCCGAGGACCGCGACGAAACCGGCCAGCGCGGGCAGCAGCCCGGCCGCGGTCGCCGGGCGCAAGGCGGCCCAGAGCAGGCCGAAGCCGACCGCGAGGTTCCAGGCCGCGCTCTCGTTGCCGAGGTGCACGGCCATCGCCATCATCCCGCCGTGCTCGGCGTGCCCGACGTCCGCGCCGAGCAGTTCGGCGAGCCCGAGGCCGCTCTGGACCAGCCCGACGAGGGCCAGGGCGATCCGCAGGCCCCAGCGCTGCGCCGGCGGGGCGGGGCTCTCGGTGAGGATGCGGTCGGTCAGGTCGGGCACCTGCGGTGCCTCGCGGACCAGCATCAGCCGCCGGAGCCGGACGGCCTCCTCCTGCCAGGCCCGGCACTGCGGACAGCCCGCGAGGTGGCTGTCGACCACCGGGTCCGGCAGCGACGCCGCTTCACCGTCGATCCGGGCCGAGAGCGCTTCACGGAAGTCGGAGCAGTTCACCTCCACATAGTCGCGCGAAGGCCCCTCCGAGTTCCCGCCGGTGTGGGTTGCGGTGCGCCGGGCCACTTCCGGCCGCGCGCGACAGGCGCGGCAACGTCATCGGACGAAGCCGGTCAGCCGACCGCCGGATAGCCCGGACGGGTCCCGGCCATCGCCGCCAGCAGGTCTTCCCGCGCCCTGGCGACACGCGAACGGATCGTGCCGACCGGGCACCCGCAGACCTCCGCCGCGTCGGCATAGGACAGTCCGAGAGTCTGGGTGAGTACGAACGCGACGCGGCGGTCGGGGTCGAGGGCCTGGACGAGTTGGTCGAGCACGACCTGCTCGTCGATCCGCTCGGCGCGGGCCGGTTCAGCGCGTTCCGCGGCGGTTTCCCAGTCGGTCACCGACGCCTGCCGCGGGCGGGCCTGGAGGGCGCGGATGTGGTCGGCGACCGTGCGCCGGGCGATCGAGAGCAGCCACGTCCGGGCCGAGGAGGTGCCCTTGAACCGGGGGAGGCTGCTCAGGGCCCGCAGGTAGGTTTCCTGGCTCAGGTCGTCCGCGGACTGCGGGTCGCTGAGCCCGGCGACGAACCGCCAGACGTGCGGCTGGGTGGAGCGGAGGAACCGCTCGAGGGCCGGGCGGTCGCCGCGGCCGGCGAGCAGGGCCCACCGCGTGATCTCGGCGTCGTCCGCGCGTTCTGGCGTCACACTCGCTACTACGTCGCTCCCGCCGATCCGGTTGAAAACGATCTTGAACAAAACTCGCGGGAACCATCCGGCGCACGCGGCCGACCTTGTCACGGCGAGGGCACTGCCCCGTCACGACACGGCCACGGCCGGGAAGGTGGACGACGATGACCCAGACGACCTACGCGGTGACCGGGATGACCTGCGGGCACTGCGCCGGTTCGGTCCGCGAGGAGCTCGGCGAGCTGCCCGGCGTCCACCGGATCGACGTCGACCTCGGCAGCGGGAACGTTCAGGTCACCAGCGAGAGCGCCCTCGACTTCGGGCAGGTCGAGCAGGCGATCCGCACCGCGGGCTACCAGCTCGTCCGATGACCACCACCGGAGGCCGTCATGCCGGCTCCGCTCGAGGTGACCGCGTTCGCGGCCGTGCCGGGACCGGTGTCCGGCCCGGCCCGCCCGAGGGGCAGCCTCGTCGGCCCGACCCCGTCACCGATCCCATCCGGGCCATCGATCCACACCGGCTCGACGTCCGGGATGCGGTAACCCCGCCGGCGCCGGCCGGGGCGGCGATCGAGCTGGTGATCGGCGGCATGACCTGCGGGTCGTGCGCCGCGCGGATCGAACGCAAGCTCAACCGCCTCGACGGCGTCGAGGCCAGCGTCAACTACGCCACGGAGAAGGCCCACGTGCGGGTCCCGCCGACGATGACGACCGGCGACGTCATCCGCGCGGTCGAGGCGGCCGGCTACACCGCGGTGCCACCGGCACCACCGCAGCCCGCGCAGACGGCGTCCGAGCCGTTGCCTGCCGACGCGCTGCGCCGCCGCCTGCAGCTGTCGGCGCTGGCCGGCGCTCCGGTGATCCTGCTGGCCATGGTGCCGGTGCTGCAGTTCCCGGCCTGGCAGTGGGTTTCACTGGTGCTGGCCTCGCCGGTGGTGCTGTGGGGTGCGTGGCCATTGCACCGCGCCGCGTGGACCAACCTCCGGCACGCCACCGCGACCATGGACACCCTGGTGTCGATGGGCGTCACCGCGGCTTACCTTTGGTCGCTCCACGCCCTGTTCTTCGGCGGGGCCGGGGTGATCGGCATGCGGCACGAGTTCACGCTCACCCTCTACGCCGACCACGACGTCGACGGGATCTACTTCGAGGTCGCCACCGGTGTCACCCTGTTCATCCTGGCCGGCCGGTACTTCGAATCGCGCTCGCGCCGCCGGGCCGGTGCGGCGCTGCGGGCGCTGCTGGACCTGGGGGCGAAGTCCGTCGCGGTGCTGCGGGACGGCCGCGAAGAGCGGGTGCCGATCGACCGGCTGCGCACCGGCGAGGAGTTCGTGGTCCGGCCGGGGGAGAAGATCGCCACCGATGGCGTGGTCGTGGACGGCGCGTCCGCGGTCGACCTCAGCCTGGTCACCGGGGAAGCCGTGCCGGTCGAGGTCGCGGCCGGCGCCGAGGTGGTCGGCGCGACGGTCAGCATGAGCGGGCGGCTCATCGTCCGGGCGACCCGCGTCGGCGCCGAGACCCGGCTGGCCCGCATCGCGACGATGGTCGAACGCGCCCAGAGCGGCAAAGCCGACGTGCAACGGCTCGCCGACCGGGTGTCCGCGGTGTTCGTGCCGATCGTGCTGGTTCTTTCGGTGGCCACGCTCGGGTTCTGGCTCGTTTCCGGCGCCGGCACCGGTGTGGCGTTCACCGCCGCGGTGGCCGTGCTGATCATCGCGTGCCCGTGTGCGCTGGGGCTGGCGACGCCGACGGCGTTGCTGGTGGGTACCGGGCGCGGCGCCCAGCTCGGCGTGCTGGTGAAGGGTCCGGAGATGCTGGAGTCGACGCGGCGGGTCGACACCGTCGTGCTCGACAAGACCGGCACGGTGACCACCGGGAAGATGACCCTGGCCGGCGTCAAGACCGTCGACGGCGTGCCACCGGACTTGGCGTTGCAGCTGGCCGGCGCGCTGGAAAGCGCTTCCGAGCACCCGATCGCCGTCGCGGTCACCGAAGCGGCCCGCCGCCGGTTCGGCGACGTCGGCCAGGTGCGGGAGTTCCGCGCCGTCGCGGGGTACGGGGTGCTCGGCCGGGTGGACGGCCACCGCGTCGTCGTCGGCAGGCCCGAACTCCTGCAGAAGATGTCGGTCCGGGTGCCGTCGGCGCTCTACAAGGTGAAGCAGCAGGCCGAGCGGGCCGGGAACACCGCGGTGATTCTCGGCTGGGACGGCTTCGCGCACGCGGTGCTGGTCGTGGCCGACACGGTGAAACCGACGTCGGCGCCCGCCGTGTTCCAGCTGCGCCGGCTCGGCTTGACACCGGTGCTGCTCACCGGTGACAACGAGGCCGTCGCCCAGGCGGTCGGCCGGGAGGCGGGGATCACGGAGGTGATCGCCGGGGTTTCGCCGGAACAGAAGGTGGCGGTGATCGCCGACCTGAAGGCCCAGGGCCGGGTGGTGGCGATGATCGGCGACGGCGTCAACGACGCCGCCGCGCTCGCCACGGCGGACCTCGGGCTGGCGATCGGTACCGGCACCGACGCGGCGATCGAGGCGGCGGACCTGACGCTGGTCCGCGGCGACCTGATGGCCGCGGTCGACGCGATCCGGTTGTCGCGGCGGACGTTGGCGACGATCAAAGCGAACCTGTTCTGGGCGCTGGCCTACAACGTGGCGGCGTTGCCGCTGGCGGCGGCCGGGCTGCTGAACCCGATGATCGCGGGCGCGGCGATGGCCGCGTCGAGCTGCCTCGTGGTCTCGAACAGCCTGCGCCTCACCAGATTCCGGGGCACCACTTCGCATCAGCTGGTGCGCGAGCCCCAGACGTGACAACGACGACAGGGCCGGCGGCTGCCCGGACGGCAGCGAGCCCGCGGCCCCGTCATGGCCATGTCCGAGCGAGCCTGTGGAACGTCTCCGGATCGCTGTGCACCGGCACCACGCAGAGCAGGTGGCCACCGGGCGCGCGCAGCGTGTGGCACTCCAGCCAGCGCGAGACCGGCTTCGCGCCCAGGGCTGTCAGGCGGGCTACTTCCGCCGCCACGTCATCAGTCTCGATGTCGACGTGATACCGGGGCTCGTCGTCGACCGCCTGGATGTCGACGATCAACCCGGGAATGGCACCGTCCAGAGCCGTGAACTGTTCCTCGCCCGCCACGGACCGTGCCGGAACTCCCAACGCGGCAGACCAGAAATCCGCTGCCGAACCGGCTTCCGCGGCAGGCGTGTCGATGAAGATCCCGAACAACCGGCTGCGATGCACCGCGCAAGACTATCCGACGCGTGAGATGACTTCGCGGAATCAGTCCTGCAGATCTTCGGCAGTGAACGAGCGGCGCTCGGTGAGCTGGGCCAGGTGGGTTTCCAGGGTTTCGAGCTGCTCGAGTCCTATCCGGACCGCCCAGCGGCTGCGCACGTCGTCGAACAGTGCGCCGCCGATGGCCATCAGCTCGTGGCCACGCGGGGTGACCCGCACGCGCTTGCGGCGTGCGTCGCCGGGGTCGGGCACGCGGTCGACGTAGCCGAACCCCTCCAGTACGGCGATGGTCTGCGCGGCGGCCTGCTTGGTGACCGACAGCCGGCGACCGAGTTCGGAGGCGGTGTCCGCGCCCGCGTCCACGGCGCGCAGGGCGAACTCGTGCACCGGGCGGACGCCGTCGTGGCCGCGCTTCGCGAGCTCGACGTTCACCTCGTCGACCATGGAGTGGAAGCCGCCGAGCAGCAGAAGCGCAAGCTCGGCGCCGCTGGACTGCGCCATGAGCGCGATCATACGAGACTCAGCAAGGTGGACAAGTGGCTTGTCTATCCCTAAGGTTCGACAAGTCACTTGTCTATCGACTTGGGGGAACTCATGAATCGTCTCGCCGCCACCATCCCCGGTGTCGATCACCACCGGGTCAGCCTCAACGGCACCGAGCTGCACTATGTGGCCGCCGGCACCGCCGGGTCTCCCGTCCTGCTGGTGCACGGCTTCCCCGAGACCTGGTGGGTCTTCCACAAGCTGATCCCCCTGCTCAGCGAGCAGCACCGGGTGTTCGCCGTCGACCTGCGCGGATTCGGCGACTCCGCCACCGCTACCCCGGAGCACGACAGCGCCACCTCGGCGAAAGACCTCAGCGACCTGATCGCCGGCCTGGACGTCGGGCCCGTCCACCTCACCGGCCAGGACATCAGCGGTCCCACGACGTTCCGCGTCGCCGCCACCCACCCCGAACTCGTCCGCAGCTACACCGGGATCGAGACCGGGCTCCCGGGATTCGGCGCCGAGATGCTCGCCGACGTCACCCACGGCGGCGCCTGGCACATCGGCGTCCTCGCCGCCCCGGACATCCCGAAGATGCTCCTCACCGGACGCGAGCGCGCGTTCATCGCCGACTACGCGATTCCCTCCCTCGCGGCGAACCCCGGCGCGTTCACCGGCACCGACGTCGACGAACTCGTCCGCTCCTACGCACGAACCGACGCCTTCGCCGGCGCCGCCGGCCTGTACCGGTCCCTGCTCACCGACGGCGAAGAACTCCGCAAGCTCGCGGCCCGGAAGCTGGACATGCCCGTCCTCGCGGTCGCGGGCGGCTCGCGAGACTTCACGCCCGCGACGTTGCGGCAGGTCGCCACCGACGTGACCGCCGTTCACCTCGAACGGACCGGCCACTACGTGGCCATGGAGGCCCCTCGCCAGCTCGCGGACGCCCTCCTGTCCTTCTACACGGACATCGATCGGAAATGATGACCCCGTGGCCGGGTGTTCCGGTGATCCGCCGTCGAGGCGTGGCGCTCCGCGCGGCTCAGGCGGGCGGGTTCGGGCGGGTCAGGCCGAGGTCGTAGGCGAGGATGACCGCCTGGATGCGGTCCCGGGCTCCCACCTTCGCGAGCACGCGCCCGACATGGGTCTTGACCGTCGATTCGGACAGCACGAGGCGCTCGGCGATCTCCCCGTTGGTCCACCCTTGCCCGATCGCCACCAGGATGTCCTGTTCCCGGGCCGTCAGTGACGCCCAGCGAGGATCAGCGGGGTGCTCGGGCGTGGCTCCGCCGTCGGGGAGCCGGTGGCCGTAGGTGTCGAGGAGCCGCCGGGTCAGGGCGGGGGCGATGACGGCGTCGCCGCCGGCGACGGCCCTGATGCCGGCGAGCAGCTCTTCGGGGTGGGCGTCTTTGAGCAGGAACCCGCTGGCTCCCGCGCGGAGGGCGGCGTAGGCGTATTCGTCCAGGTCGAAGGTGGTCATGACGAGGACGCGGGAACGGCCACCGGTGGCGAGGATCCGGCGGGTGGCTTCGATGCCGTCCATGCCGGGCATGCGGATGTCCATGAGCACGACGTCGGGCCGCAGCTCCGCGGTCCGGCGCACGGCTTCCGCGCCGTGGGCCGCTTCGCCGACGACTTCGGTGTCCGGCGTCGCGTCCAGCAGCATGCGGAAACCGAAGCGCTGCAACGGCTGGTCGTCGGCGATGAGGATGGTCGTCACGGTGTCCCGCCAGGGGAACCGGGCGGCGGCGCGATGTCGAGAACGGCCGTGACCACCCACCCGCCGCCGGGCGTGGGGCCCGCGTCGACCGTGCCGCCGTACAGGGCGGCACGCTCCCGCATCCCCGCCAGCCCGTTCCCCTTCTCCGACGGGTCGACGAGTTGTGCCGGGCCGTCGCCGCGCCCGCTGTCCCGGATGCGGATGCGCAGCTCCCGGCCGTCGGCGGCGATCAGGACGTCGATCCGGGTGCGGGGACCGGCGTGGTTGAGCGTGTTCGTGAGCGCTTCCTGGACGATGCGGTACGCCATCAGCTGCACGCCCCGGTCGAGCGTGTCCAGTTCGCCGCCGGACCGGTAGACCACCTCCGGGCCGGCCGCGCGGATCCGCGCGCACAACGCGTCGAGGTCGGCGATGCCCGGTTGGGGATCCAGCTCGGGTGTGTCGCCTTTCTCGCGCAGCACGCCCAGCATGCGCCGCAGTTCGCCCAGCGCTTGACGGCCGGCGTCGCCGACCAGCCGGAGTGCTTCCTTGCTGCGTCCGGGGGCGACGTCGGCCGCGTAGGCGCCGCCGTCGGCCAGCGTGATGATGACCGACAGGTTGTGGCCGACGATGTCGTGCATCTCGCGGGCGACCCGGACGCGCTCGGTGGCGGCGGCCAGCCTGCTGCGCTGGTCGCGTTCGATCTCCAGCTGGGCCGCGCGGTCGCGCAGGCTGGCGAGCTGGGCCCGGCGGATCCGGACGGCCAGCCCCAGTGCGACGGCCGCGGTGAGCGCGGTGAGCAGGAAGAACAGCGCCTCCCAGAACGAGACGAACCCGGAAACCCGCGCGGCCACGGGAATCAGGAGCGCGACCTCGGCCGCGCAGGCCCACGGCAGGTGCCGCAGACGCCCGTGCAGGGTCACGCTGTAGAGCGCCACGAGCAGCGCGATGTCGGCGCGCAGGACGACCCCGAGCGACCACTGGACCAGGAATGCCGCCGCGGTCAGGGCCAGCGCGACCGACGGTGCCCGCCGCCGCCACAGCAAGGGCAGCACCAGGCCGGCCTGCAGCGCCAGGGTGCCCACCGGCGGCAGGTGCCTGAAGGTGAGGAGGAGTTGCTCCGGGCCCCCGTCTTCATCGTGCGGAATCAGATCCGGCAGGCAGAACACCACGAACAGCGCGGCGACGACGGCCAAGTCCAGGACCCACGGGCGGCGCCGGTCCGCCTGCCGGACCCGCTGGCCGAACCGCGTCAGCCAGGTGACCAACGGGTGCGCCGGCAGGGGAGCGGTCCACGACGAGGGCGGGTGGCCCACCGGTTCGTCGCTGCGCACGTGCCTCACCTGTCCATCGTGGAGGAAAACCGCCGGTGCGGCACCCGGGTGCCGCAC
>NZ_JBHVXZ010000110.1:0-34102 GCF_042881395.1 Amycolatopsis sp. NPDC058278
CGGTGGGGGTCGCGGAGCGCGGCTTGGACGGCGGGCGCCTGCACGCCAGCGGCGTCCGCGGCGGCACGCTCCACGTCGGCGCTGTCCAGACCGTGGGATGTTCCACCCCTCACACTCCCTAGGGAATTCGCCTCGTCCGGAGCATGTTGGGAGCGGTAGGACGAAAGGGGCGTGACGTGGACTTCCTGCTGCACCACGGGATCACCGTGCTCGGCCAGTGGATTTCGATCGCGGAGCTCGCCGGGCAGGTGTTCGCGCTCGCCGTCGTGTTCCTCGCGCAGCGTCGCACCCTGTGGACGTGGCCCGTGCAGGTCGGGGCCACCGTGCTGCTGTTCGCCGTCTACGTCTCGGCGCACCTCGGCGGGCTCGCCGCGCGGCAGGTCGCCATCCTGGCCATCTCCGTCTACGGCTGGTGGGCCTGGACGCGCCGCCAGGACCCGGTGTTCGGCGTCGTCGTCCGCAAGGGCCGGCTCGCCGAACGGCTGGCGATGGCCGGCGCCTTCGTCGTCGGCACCACCGTGATGGCGCTGGTCCTCGACGCCCTCCACGCGTCCTGGGCCCCCTGGCCGGACGCCGCCATCTTCGTCGGCACGCTCGTGGCCTTCGGGGCGCAGGGACTCGGGCTCGTCGAATTCTGGCTGGTCTGGCTGGCCGTCGACGCGATCGGCGTGCCGCTGCAGATCTCGTCCGGGCTCTACTTCTCCGCCGCGATCTACATCGTGTTCGCCGGGCTCGTCGTGCACGGCTGGTGGAGCTGGAACCGCTCCGCCCAGCGCGTCGCCGCCCGGCCCGGGGTCACGGCAGCATCCAGCTGAGCGCCGCGGTGCTCTGACCCCACACGATCAGGCACATCGCGAGCAGCAGCCCGATGCTCCAGGGCAGCACCTTCCGCAGCAGTTTCCCCTCCTCGCCGGGCAGGTTCGCCGCCACGCAGGCGATGGTGAGGTTCTGCGGCGACACCATCTTGCCGAGGACACCGCCGGAGCTGTTCGCCGCGGCCAGCAGGTCCGCGGGCAGGCCCGTCTGGTGCGCCGCCGTCACCTGCAGGGCGCCGAACAGCGCGTTGGCCGAGGTGTCGGACCCCGAGACGGCGACGCCGAACCAGCCCAGCACCGGTGAGAGGAACGCCAGCCCGGCCCCCGCGGCGGCGATGAACGTGCCGATCGTGGAGGTCTGGCCGGACAGGTTCATCACGTAGGCCAGCGCGAGCACGCCGGTGACGGTGAGGATCGCGAACCGCAGCTCCTTGACCGTGGCCAGCCATTCCTGCGCGGTGTCGCCCGCCTTCACCGCCAGCAGCGCCGCGGTGATGACGCCGGCCAGCAGCACCAGCGTGCCGCCGGTGTTGAGGAACGGCAGCGAGAACGTGTTGCCGGACACCGGTTTCCCGTTCGGCGCGGCGACGTTCAGCCCGGGCCAGTGGAACTTCCAGGTCGCCTTGTCCAGCAGCCGCTTGACCGGCGGCAGCACGGCGATCGAGAAGATCACGATGATGAGCAGGTACGGCAGGTAGGCCTTGACGACGTCGCCGCGCGCGTCTTCCGGCGGCGCTTCGGCCGTCGCCGTCCCGCCGGTACCGATCCGGACGGCTTCGGGCACCGGGCGCCGGGTCTGGGGGAGGGCGACCAGCGCGGCCGCGCCGGCCAGCGCCGCCCCGATGTCGGCCAGCTGCGGTGACACGTAGTTCGAGGCCAGGAACTGCACGAGCCCGAACGCGACACCGCAGACGAGCGCGGGCAGCCAGGTGTCCTTGAGGCCCCGCTTCCCGTCGACGATGATCACCAGCAGCAGGGGGACGACCAGCGCGAGCAGCGGCGTCTGGCGCCCGACGATCGACGACACTTCCTGCAGCGGCAGGCCGGTGACCTGGGCGAGGGTGACGACCGGGGTGCCCATGGCGCCGAACGCGACCGGCGCGGTGTTGGCGACCAGCGCGACGACGGCGGCCTTGACCGGGTGGAACCCGACGGCCACGAGCATCACGGCGCTGATCGCCACCGGCGCGCCGAACCCGGCGAGCGCCTCCATGAGCGCGCCGAAGCAGAAGGCGATGATCAGCGCCTGGATGCGCGGGTCGTCGGAGATGCGCCCGAACGAGCGGCGCAGGACGTCGAAGTGCCCGGTCCGCACGGTGAGCCGGTAGATCCAGAGGGCGTTGACGACGATCCACATGATCGGCCACAACCCGAACGCGGCGCCCTGCAGCGCCCCGGAGACGGCCTGCACCACCGGCATCCCGTACGCGGCCACCCCGACGACGAGTGCGACGAGCAGCCCGAGCAGCGCGGCGTGGTGTGCCCGCATCCGGACGGCCCCGAGCAGCACGAGGACGGTGGCGAGCGGCAGTACGGCCACGAGCGCGGACAGGCCCAGCGAGCCGAGCGGAGTCAGATCCTGGACGAACACGGCCTGCATGAACACGGCGACCTCCGTTTCCACGATGCGAAAACGGCCTTTCGGCGGGTGCCCGAGATCTTCGTCACAAACCAGGCGGTCCGTCAAGAACTTGAGACCGGTTGGCCCAACAGGTCAGTGCTTCACGGCTTCGGCAGTACGGCGAGCGCGGTCTCGGCGATCGCGCGGATGTCGTCCGGCTCGACACCGCCCTTGCCCAGCGCCTCGAGGCCGCGCAGGACCGCGAGCACGAGTCCGGCCAGGTGGGCGGGGTCCTGGCCGGCGTCGAGGTCGCCCGCGCGCTGGGCGCCCGCGATGCAGGCTGTCAGGTGGTCCTGCAGGTCGCGGAACAGCTGCCGGCTGCGGGCCGCGACCGCCTCGTCGTGCTCCGCGCATTCGGCCGTGCTCTTCGCGATCAGGCATCCCCGCCGCGCCTGGTCGGCGGCGACCGACTCGGCGATCGCCCGCACGTGATCACCGAGCCGCCGGTAGGCCGTGTCGTCGGGGCCTTCGAGCTGGTGCCGCACGCCACTGGCGGCCTCGGAGCAGTAGTGGTCGAAGACGCGCAGGAAAAGAGCGTGCTTGTCGCCGAAAGCGCCGTAGAGGCTGCCCTTGCCGAGGCCGGTCGCGGCGGCGATGTCGTCGACCTTCGTGCCCGCGTAGCCGGTCACCCAGAACTGGTCCCGCGCTGTGCGCAGCACTGCTGCCTCGTCGAAGCTCCGGGGTCTCGCCATGGCTTCAGGCTACTCGTTATTGACTATCTGGTCCAGAACGGCGTACGTTCTGGACCAGATAGTCAATAACTCGGAGGAGCATCGTGAACCTGCAGGACAAGACAGCTGTCGTCACCGGTGGCGGCACCGGAATCGGGCTCGCCATCGCCAAGCGGTTCGCGGCCGAAGGCGCGCACGTGATCATCACTGGCCGCCGCAAGGAGGTCCTCGACGACGCCGTCGCCGAGATCGGCGGCAGCGCGCAAGCGATCCGCGCGGACTCTTCGAACCTCGCCGACCTCGACGACGTCTACCGCGCGGTGGCCGAGCGTGGCCGCGGACTCGACGTGGTGGTGGCCAACTCCGGCGGCGGCGTGAGCCAGTCACTGGGCGAGATCACCGAGGAGCAGTTCGACGCCACCTTCGGCACGAACGTCAAGGGGGTCGTCTTCACCGTGCAGAAGGCCCTGCCGTTGCTCAACGAGAACGCGTCGATCATCATCACCGGCTCGACGACGTCCACGCGGGTGGCACCGGGCATGAGCCTCTACGCGGCGACGAAGGCGGCTGTGCGCAACTTCGCCCGCACGTGGGCCCTGGACTTGGCGGGCAAGGGCGTCCGCGTCAACGTGCTGGCCCCGGGACCCACGCTCACGCCGGGCCTGCTCGGCCTGGCCGACTCCGGCGCGGAGCAGCAGCTTGTCGACCAGATGGCGGCGGCCGTCCCGCTCGGCCGGGTCGGTGACCCGTCGGAGATCGCCGCCGCGGCGCTGTTCCTGGCTACCGGCGAGTCGAGCTTCGTCAACGGCGTCGAGTTCTTCGTCGACGGCGGCCAGGCGCAGGTTTAACGCAGCGTCGCGTGCGAGGGGGTGAGGTCGGCGAGGGTACGGACGCCGAGCAGCTGCATCGTGCGGACCATCTCCGTGCGGAGGATGTCGACGCAACGCTGGACGCCGCGCTCGCCGCCGGCCATCAGGCCGTACAGGAACGCGCGGCCGACCAGGACCGCGTCCGCGCCGCGGGCGATCGCCGCCACGATGTCGCCGCCGGACAGGATGCCCGTGTCGATCCAGACCTCCGCGCCGCCCTGGAGCTCGTCCAGCACCGCCGGGAGCAGCTCGAGCGGCGTCGGCGCGCGGTCGAGCTGGCGGCCGCCGTGGTTCGAGATCAGGACCGCGTCCGCGCCGTGCTTCACCACGTCGCGGGCGTCGTCGACGTTCTGGACGCCCTTGACCACCAGTTTCCCCGGCCAGGTCTGCCGGACCCAGTCGAGGTCGTCGAAGTTCAGCGTCGGGTCGAAGAGCTTGTTCAGCAGCTCCGCAACGGTCCCGTCGAAGTGGCTGAGCGAGGCGAAGTTCAGCGGCTCGGTGGTGAGCAGGTTGAACCACCACGCCGGGTGCATCGCGCCGTCGAGGAACGTCTTGAGCGTCAGCGCCGGCGGGATGGTCAGGCCGTTGCGGACGTCGCGCAGGCGGGCACCGCCCACCGGGGTGTCGACGGTCAGCATGAGCGTGTCGTAGCCCGCCGCCCACGCGCGATTCATCAGATCTTCACCGGCGCCGTGGTCGCGCCAGACGTAGAGCTGGAACCACTTGCGGGCCCCCGGCGCGGCTTCGGCGAGGTCCTCGATCGAGGTCGTCGCCATTGTCGAGAGCCCGACCGGGATGCCGTTGCGCTCGGCGACGCGGGCCACCGCGCGCTCGCCCTCGTGCTGCATCATGCGGGTGAAACCGGTGGGGGCGAAGGCGAACGGCAACGCCGAGGTCTTGCCGAGGATCTCGCGGGTGGTGTCCACATCGGACACCCCGCGCAGCACGTTCGGGTGGAATTCGACGCGGCGGTACGCCTGCCGGGCGCGGAGCAGGCTGTCCTCGAGCTCGGCGGCCCCGTCGGTGTAGTCGAACGCCGCCCGCGGGGTGCGCTTGCGGGCGATCGTCCGCAGGTCGGCGATGGTGTGCGCGTTCGCCAGCCGCCGGTCCGTGGGGTTCAGCACGATCGGCTTCGGCCGCAGGATCTGCTGCAGCTCACTCGGCTTCGGCAGCCGTCGCTTCGTCACCTTGACCAACTCCCTACGTGCACGGGCCCGGCAGACATCGGATGTCTGCCGGGCCCGAACCTAGCAGCAGATCACGCGTTCCCGGAATCCGACGTCTGCGGCCCGGCGGCCGTGACGTCGTCGAGCCGGTACTTCGTGGCCGCTTCGAGGACCTTCGCCTGGTCGACCTCGCCGCGCTTGGCCAGGATCGACAGCGCCCCGACGGTGATCGACTCGGCGTCGACCAGGAACTTCCGCCGCGCCGCCGGCCGGGTGTCGGAGAAGCCGAAGCCGTCCGTGCCCAGCGTCAGCATGTCGGTCGGGACGTACGGGCGGATCAGGTCCGGCACCGCACGCATCCAGTCCGACACCGCCACGACTGGGCCGTTCGAGCCCTGCAGCTTCTCGGTCACGTACGGCACGCGCGGCTCGCTGCCCGGGTAGAGCAGGTTGTCGTGGTCGATCTCGACGGCTTCGCGCCGCAGCTCGGTCCACGACGTGGCCGACCACACCGCGGCCCGCACGCCCCACTCCTCGGCCAGCATCTTCTGCGCCTTCAGCGCGTCCGGCATCGTGACGCCCGAGACCAGGATCTGCACCTCCGGACCGTCGCCTTCCGGCGCGTCCGCGTACTTGTACAGACCCTTCAGCAGGCCGTCGACGTCGAGGTTCTCCGGCTCGGCGGGCTGCTGGTACGGCTCGTTGTAGATCGTCATGTAGTAGAAGACGTTCTCGCCGTTGCCGTCCGGGCCGGCCTCGCCGTACATCCGGCGCAGGCCGTCCTTGACGATGTGCGCGATCTCGAACGACCACGCCGGGTCGTAGGCCACCGCGGCCGGGTTGGTCGCCGCCAGCAGCAGCGAGTGCCCGTCGGCGTGCTGCAGACCTTCACCCGTCAGGGTGGTCCGGCCGGCGGTGGCGCCGAGGACGAACCCGCGGGCCATCTGGTCGGCGGCGGCGTACAGGCCGTCACCCGTCCGCTGGAACCCGAACATCGAGTAGAAGATGTAGATCGGGATCATCGGCTCGCCGTGCGTCGCGTACGACGTGCCGACGGCGGTGAACGACGCGGTCGAGCCCGCCTCGTTGATGCCCTCGTGCAGGAGCTGGCCCTTCTCGGACTCCTTGTAGGCCAGCATCAGGCTCGCGTCGACCGACGTGTAGGTCTGGCCGTGCGGGTTGTAGATCTTGGCCGTCGGGAACATCGAGTCGAGGCCGAAGGTGCGGGCCTCGTCCGGGATGATCGGGACGACGCGCTTGCCGATCTCGGAGTCCTTCGCCAGCTCGCGGACCAGCCGGACGAACGCCATCGTCGTGGCGACCTCCTGCTTGCCGGAACCCTTCCGGATGCCCTCGTAGACCTTGTCGCCGGGCAGGACCAGCGCCTTCGCGGCCTTCGGACGGCGTTCCGGCAGGAACCCGCCGAGCGCCTTGCGGCGGCCGATCATGTACTCGATCTCGGGCGAGCCGGCGCCCGGGTGGTAGTACGGCGGCAGCTTCGGGTTGCGCTCCAGCTCCTCGTCGCTGATCGGGATCCGCTGCGAGTCGCGGAACAGCTTCAGGTCGTCGAGGGTGAGCTTCTTCATCTGGTGCGTGGCGTTGCGGCCCTCGAACGCCGGGCCGAGGCCGTAGCCCTTGATGGTGTGGGCCAGGATCACCGTCGGCTGGCCGTGGTGCTCCAGCGCCGACTTGTACGCCGCGTACACCTTCCGGTAGTCGTGGCCGCCGCGCTTGAGGTTCCAGATGTCGGCGTCGGAGAGGTCCTTGACCAGGTCCTTCGTCCGCGGGTCGCGGCCGAAGAAGTGCTCGCGGACGAAGGCGCCGTCGTTGGCCTTGTACGTCTGGTAGTCACCGTCCGGGGTGACGTTCATCAGGTTGACCAGGGCGCCGTCGCGGTCGGCGTGCAGCAGCGAGTCCCACTCGCGGCCCCAGATCACCTTGATGACGTTCCAGCCGGCGCCGCGGAAGTAGGACTCCAGCTCCTGGATGATCTTGCCGTTGCCGCGCACCGGGCCGTCGAGCCGCTGCAGGTTGCAGTTGATCACGAAGGTCAGGTTGTCGAGGCCCTCGCCGGCCGCGACGTGGATCAGGCCGCGGGACTCGGCCTCGTCCATCTCGCCGTCGCCGAGGAACGCCCAGACGTGCTGGTCGTCGGTGTTCTTGATGCCGCGGTCGCGCAGGTACCGGTTGAACCGGGCCTGGTAGATGGCGTTCATCGGGCCGAGGCCCATGGAGACCGTCGGGTTCTCCCAGAACTCCGGCATCAGCCGCGGGTGCGGGTACGACGGCAGGCCGCCGCCTTCACCCGCGTGGCTGAACTCCTGGCGGAAGCCGTCGAGCTGCGACTCGCTCAGCCGGCCCTCGAGGAACGCGCGGGCGTAGATGCCGGGGGAGGCGTGGCCCTGGATGTAGATCTGGTCGCCGCCGCCGGAGTGGTCCTTGCCGCGGAAGAAGTGGTTGAAGCCCACCTCGTACAGCGCGGCCGAGGAGGCGTAGGTCGAGATGTGGCCGCCGACGCCGACGCCCGGGCGCTGCGCGCGGTGCACCATGATCGCCGCGTTCCAGCGGATCCAGGCGCGGTAGCGGCGCTCGATTTCCTCGTCGCCGGGGAACCACGGCTCGTTCTCGGTGGGGATCGTGTTGACGTAGTCCGTCGAGGTCAGGGCGGGTACGCCGACGTTCCGTTCCCGGGCCCGCTCGAGGATGCGCAGCATCAGGTACCGGGCCCGCTGCTGACCGCCCCTCGCCAGAGCCTCGTCGAAGGAGTCCAGCCACTCGGCGGTCTCCTCCGGGTCGATGTCGGGCAGGTGCGCCGCCAATCCGTCACGGATGACGCGTACGCGTGCCGGGGTCTCCTTGCCGGAGGCGCCGTCGTTCTGCGGGGCCAAGGGGTCTCCTTGCGAAAAGTTGCAGCCGGTGGTGCTCGTACGCGGGGGTGTACGACTCTCCATCGTCGTCTTCCGTCCCGGCTTCCGCACCGCTACTTGGCGGTAACATAGGCCGACCCGGTCGAGCCACTCCCTGCGCGCGGTGTATCGCGCGCGCGTTTACTTCCTCCCCACCCTAGGGGACGACCCTCGGAGGGGTGGCAGGCCGGGTGCGCCCGGCACCCGAAACGCCGTCGCGGGCGGCCGGTGGCGGGCCGTATCCTGCGACACGAGTTGTCACAGATCCGGTGTGGACGGTTGCGCGCGGAGCCTCACCAGTGTTCGCTATCGGCAACCGGGTAGCCGAGTGTGGCCCAGGCGTACCCTCCGGGGGTGCTCCGAAGCCACGCTCCGTCGCAGTTGGAGGAGTGAAAGCAGTGGTCGCCGCGGGAGACGCTGATCAGAGCAGCGTCGCCGAGAGGCTCGGCATCAAGCCCGAGATGGTGGTCCAGGAGATCGGCTGGGACGAGGACGTCGACGACGACGTCCGCGCGGCGATCGAGGAGCAGATCGGCGGGGACATCCTCGACGAGGACGCCGACGAGGTCATCGACGTGGTGCTGCTTTGGTGGCGCGAGGACGACGGCGACCTGGGCGACGCGCTCATCGACGCCCGGGGTCCCCTGGAGGAGACCGGCGTGATCTGGGTGCTCACCCCGAAGACGGGACAGCCAGGGCACGTCGAGCCGAGCGAAATCGCCGAAGCGGTGCCCGCCGTCGGCCTGGCCCAGACCGCCAACATCAGTGTCGGCCCGAACTGGATCGGCACCCGTCTGGTGTCTCCCAAGTCGAAGTCGAAGCAGCGCTGAGCCGGTCCCGCCGGACGGACACGATAGGGTTGTCGTAGCAGGCACGTGTCCGTTCGGGAGAGGAAACGCTGGTATGACCGTCGAGGTCGGTTCTGAGGCCCCTGACTTCACGCTCAACGACTACAACAAGCAGCCGGTCCAGCTGTCGTCGTTCCGGGGTGACAAGCCGGTTCTGCTGGTCTTCTACCCCTTCGCGTTCAGCGGCATCTGCACGGGCGAGCTGTGCCAGCTCCGCGACGAGTTCGCGGACTACGACAACAAGGGCGTCCAGGTCCTGGGCGTCTCGGTCGACACGCCGTTCTCGCTCAAGGCGTGGGCCGAGAAGGAGGGCTACCAGTTCCCGCTGCTGTCCGACTTCTGGCCGCACGGCGAGGTGGCCCAGGCGTACGGCGTCTTCAACGCCGACGCCGGCCTGGCGGTCCGCGGCACGTTCCTGATCGACACGTCCGGTGTCGTGCGGTTCGCCGAGGTCAACGCGCCGGGAGAGGCCCGCGACCAGCAGGGCTGGAAGAAGGCCGTGGCCGAACTGGCTTGATTTTTCCTGGGCGGCGGTCCCTTCGGGGCCGCCGCCCGCGGGCGCATAGCTCAGCGGAAGAGCACTCGGCTTACACCCGAGCGGTCGCAGGTTCGAACCCTGCTGCGCCCACCAGGGGAAACCCCGCGGTGGATGTGTGCCGCGGGTGGGGCGCCGGTGTGGCGCCCCCACCCGGCGGGTCACTCGACGACGCAGCCGTTCCGGGTGCAGCCACGCTGTCCGAGCTTGTGGTTGTACGCGTCGTAGAAGCTGATGTGGATGAGCTGCACGCCGCCGACCTTGTCGATGGTCAGCCCGTGGTAGAACGGGTGGTCTTTCCCGGGATTGGCGCCGTAGCAGGCGACCTCGGTGGTGGAGCCGCCGTTGACGCCCCAGACGCAGGTCTCACGGTAACCGCTGACCGCGTGGACGTTGCCGTTCACTGAGGCCGACCGCCCGTCGGTCCAGGAGATGGTGCCCGCCGTCACGCTGGCGCCGTACTCGATCCGCCAGCTGGTCGTGGTCGCCGCCTCGGCCGTGGCGGTCGCGCCCAAGAGGGCGCCGGCGACCGCGGCGGTGGCCACGAGTGATCGGAGAGTGCGCATGAAGGTTCCTTCCCCTGCGGTGGCATCGGCCGGTCAAGGCGACCGGCCACGCACTCCACGCCCGGTCGGTGCGTTCGGTTGAGTCCGGGCCGCCGACGATCTCCCCATGCCTGCTGCGCCTGCCGGTGAAATCCGGTGGCTCACCCGCCTAGCGCGTCGTTAGCCTCCACGGGGTGATCTACGAAGATCCGCGCGCCTACCTGCTCGGGCTCGAAGGCATGGCGTTGCTGCGGGCATTCACCGGAGAATTCGGCCGCGACTTCGTCGAGGCCCGGATCGCGGAGATCCGCCGGGTGCTCGCCGACGAGGGGCTGGCGGACGCCGCCGTGGAAGTCGAGCGGGTCGGCACGGTCACCGGCTACCGGCTGTGGTCGGCCACCTACGACCGGCCCAACTCGGCGTTCGACCTCGACGAACCCGTGGTCCAGGCGATCGTGGACGCGCTGCCCGTGGGCGTCGCGCTCGATGCCGCCTGCGGGACCGGCCGCTATGCCGAATTCCTGGCCCGGCGCGGCCACCGGGTCATCGGGGTGGACGGCTCGCCCGACATGCTCGCGAGGGCGCGCACCCGGGTGCCGCCGGGCGAGTTCCTGCTCGGGGACCTGCACCGGCTCCCGGTGGCCGACGCCGGGGTCGATCTGGTCGTGTGCGGCCTGGCGCTGACCCACGTCCCGGCGCTCGAGCCGGTGCTGGCGGAGTTCGCCAGGGTGCTGCGGCCCGGTGGGCACCTGGTGATCGCCGACATGCACCCCGATCGGGTGGCGCAGGGCGCGATCCCGCCCGTGCGCGGTGCCGACGGCCGGCCCGGGCGGCTGAGGAGCTACCGCCACCCGATCGGGGATTACCTGCGTGCCGCGCTCGCGGTGGGGCTGCGGGTGCGGCGCTGCGAGGAACCTCCCGTGCCGGCCCGCGACCAGCCGGTCCCGGCGGCTCGGCCCGGCGCGTTCGAGCCGGTGGGCCCGTGGGACCTGTGGCCGTGGAGCCTGGCCGGTCTGGTGCCCGAAGCGGCGCGAGCCGTCAACGCGGGGGCGCCGGCGCTCGTCATCTGGCATTTCCAGGCGGGCGAGCCGTGACAAGAGCGTTCACTCCGCCAGGGCCGGCTCCACCGCGACGACCTCGGTGCGGCGCATCGTCGTCACCAGCAGGGCCAGCCCGGCGAACAGGACCGCCGCGATCACGCCCGTCACGTTCAGCGCCGTCGTGAACGCCTCCTTCGCCTGCTCGGCCACCGCCGGCCGGGTGACGTCGACCGCGAGCGTCGTGCCCGCCGGGAACACGCCGTGGTACACCGCCGCCGCCGTCAGGCCGATCAGGGCCATGCCCAGCGAGCCGCCGAGGTAGTTGCCCGTGTCCGCCATCGAGGCCGCCGAACCCGCGCGCTCCGGCGGGACCGAACCCACCACCAGGCCGATGCCCAGCGCGAACAGGGGGCCCGTGCCCAGCGTCAGCACCGTGATGCCCACCACGACCGGCACCAGGCCGTCGGTCACCGCCAGCAGGAAGCTGCCCGCCGCCGACACCGCCAAGCCGCCCGCGATCGCCGTGGCCGGGGTGACGAACCGGGTCAGGGACGGCGCCGTCATCGTGCCCACCGCCACGCCGAGACCCATCGGCGCGAACAGCAGCGCCGAGACGAGCGGGGAGTGACCGAGGACACTCTGCAGGTACTGCGTCACCAGCAGGCCGACCCCGGCCATCGCGACCCCGGCGAACACCAGCGCGACCAGCACCGCGGTGAACGGGCGGTTGCGGAACAGCCGCAGGTCCAGCAGCGGCGACGGCGTCGTGAGCTGACGGCGGGCGAAGACGGTGCCCAGCAGCGTCCCGGCGGCGATCGCCGCGATCGGCAGGATCAGCGAGCCGGTGGCCAATTGCTTGAGGCCGAACACGACCAGCAGCACCGCGGCCAGCGAGAGCGCCACGCCGGGCAGGTCCAGCCGTCCGGACGCCGGCACGCGGAACTCGGGCAGCAGGAACGGGCCGGCCACGAGCAGGACGGCCACGGCCGGGACGGCGACCAGGAACACCGCGCCCCACGAGAAGTGCTGGAGCAGGAAGCCGGCGAACACCGGACCGGCCGCGCCGCCCGCGAACTGGCAGGTGGCCCAGATCGAGATGGCCTTGCCGCGCTGCTTCTCGTCGCGGAACATGTTCGTGATCAAGGCGAGCGTCGACGGCATCAGCGTCGCCCCGGCCACCCCGAGCGCCCCGCGGACGACGATGAGCATCACCGGCCCGGTCGAGAACGCCGCGACGATCGACAGGAGCCCGAAGGCCCCGCCACCCGCGAGCAGCAGCCGCCGCCGCCCGATCCGGTCGCCGAGCGTGCCCATGGTGATGACGAACCCGGCGACGACGAAGCCGTAGCTGTCGGTGATCCACAGCTGTTCGGTGCTGCTCGCGCCGAGGTCCGCGCTCAGCTGCGGCAGCGCGAGGAACAGCGAGGTCATGTCCATCGCGACGAGCAGGGTGGGCAGCACGAGCACCGCCAGTCCCAGCCACTCCCGCCGTCCGGCCGGCTTCTCCATGTCCGCTCCTTCTCCGTGGTCCGTTTGCCAGGGAGTCGGAGCCGTCGCGGGGGACCGGACACGGGCGGGGAAGAATTTTTCGGCGGGTTTCCCGCCTGCATCCGTGCGGGGTGATGAGGCCGCCGGCCAACGCGCCCAAGTGTCAGAGCCTGGAAGATCATCGTGGTGGCCGTCGCCCCGCTCGTCGGCAGGGTGGTCACCCCCCCTCCGGGGCATGTCACGAAGTACTGCCGGTTAATGCGTCAACACCGATCTCCAAACCGGACTCGCTCGCCATGCTGATTGTCGGCCGCTTGATCCCCCTGACTGCCGGCACCTTGACCGAGCTTCTTCCAGCAGCGACCAGAGGTGCTGGGCGACGCAGGAGTCGGGGTACGGGCTACCGCCATCCCCTTGATGTCGGAGTGAATCGAGTTTCGACCCTTGCAGAGCTGACGCTCTGTGACATTCTGCAATATTGATCCGTGGCCTTCAGGGCCAATCGGGTGAGGTTTTGAAACTGTCCATAATTTGTCCGTTCGCGCCGGTCGGTACGGCTCGATCAATATTTGAGCGCGGCACGAGGGTGATCGCCAGCGCGAGTTACAGTGGCGGAGATCGGAGGCTTCGAGCCGTTAGGAGGCGCCGAATGATCGAAAAGCTGATCGGTGTGCTCGACGATTATGTCGCGGAGCACGGTTACGGTCGCTTGGGCGCTACCGTGATGACTGTCCTCGGGGTCGGCGGTGTGCTCAGCACTTTGTTCGGCACCACCTGGTTCCGCCTGATCAGTGTAACCGTAGTCGCGATAGCTGCAGTCTTGGTACTGCTGCTGGGAATTGCCGAGCGCAGGCGGCTCTACGCCCGGATCGAACGAGACGCGAACATGATCAACCGGTACGTCGACCTGGTGTCCATCCAGAACCCCTTTCATGTGAAGAAGTGGCATCAGACGGTCGTCATTTCTGCCAACGGCGACTGTGTGATCAGCATCGAGCAGACGATCTCCCCGGTTGACGACGCCGAGCCGCACTTCGTAAAGCTGAATTCGATCTACTACGGCTCGATGCCGCTCAGTGAACGCGCCAAGCGACGTGTCAAGCAATATGCCTTTTTTCGCAACGGCGGTGGTAAGAATCGCAATGTCCGAGCCTACTCGACCTATTCATGGGTGCTGTCGGTGGACGGGAAGCCCAAGCACAACGTCGTCGTTCACTTGACGAGCCGGGTCCGGAACGGTGATGTTGTCACGGTCGAGTGGC
This sequence comes from Amycolatopsis sp. NPDC058278, assembly GCF_042881395.1. Lineage (NCBI taxonomy): Bacteria > Bacillati > Actinomycetota > Actinomycetes > Pseudonocardiales > Pseudonocardiaceae > Amycolatopsis > Amycolatopsis sp. NPDC058278. Next base: position 13,767 of record NZ_JBHVXZ010000110.1, read on the forward strand.
GGTGGCCCAAGTTCTCGGCGGACCTGCGGAGCGCGCGTTCGGCTGAACTGTTCGATGTACTCTTCACCAACCAGGTGATCGACTTCAGGTACGAGATCCGGCTCAAGGATGTCGGAGGCGTGCAACCTGCGATCACCCGGCAGCGTCTCCGCTCGATCGATGAGCGGTGGGATGGTGACGACTACGTCGTCGTGTTTTCTGCCAAGAACCCGGCGCCCGGTACTAGGATCGGAGTCGAGTTGGACATGCAGCCGCGCACTAAAAAGCAGGCTGTCTAGCTCTCGCCAAACAGCCTGCCCGAAGTGCGACTACTTTTAGGGTTGAAAGAGGCGGAAACCGCCCCCACCCTCCGTTCCGCCTGTCATGTGATCTCCATTGACGAAGGTGTTGCGTGTTCTTCTTGCCGAGTCGGCCGGAAGGGTTGCGACGTTACACCGGGGCGTCTTACCCGACAACATCCCCGTCGGCATAGATCTGGTGGATATCACTCGGGGAGGCTACGTGGCGGCGACTGTCGACTCCGTCATGATGCGCGGTTGCGCTGCAGGGCGAATCGAACGTCGCTCGAAGAGGTGATTTCTTTACGACGGCTTCATGTCGGAATTTCACGCCGAAGTAGGGGTTGCATGCCAGGCGTGCTCGGCGAAGGCGTCGTCGAGCGGGGCGCGGGTGAGCCGGTTCGCGAACGTCGACAGCGTGTACGTCCCGATCCCCAGCACCACCTCCAGGGCGTTCCGCTGCGTGTAGCCGGCGCCGGTGAACGCCGCCAGCCCTTCGGCCGGGACTTCGCCCCTGGTGTCCATGACGGCGTGGACGAAGACGCGCAGCGCCTCCAGCCGCGGCTCCGGCAGCGGGGCCTCCGCCCGCAGCGCCGCCACCAGCTCCGGGGAGGCGGACAGGCGGGTCAGCGTGGCCGTGTGCATCGCCACGCAGAGGTGGCACTCGTTGCGCGCGGCCACCGTCATGATCAGCACTTCGCGTTCCAGTGCCGTCAGGGTCGTGGCTTCGAAGATCGCGCTGAGCTTGAGGAATCCGTTGAGCAGTTCCGGTGAGGTCGCCAGCCGGGCGACGGCGGACGGCACGCGGCCGAACTTCTTCGCGGTGGCCGTCATCGCGGGGCGGGCGGCGGCGGGTGCAGACTCCGGGGTGTGATCGGCGAACAAGGTGGCTCCCAAGGTGAGCAGGGTACGATCGTCAACGTGGTTGTCGAAACCGTAAACCGGGTTGTCGAGTTTGGCAAGAGGCCATGACCGACACGCCGGGCTACGAGCTGCCGTTCCTGCTCTTCGGCGGCTTCCGCACGCTCATCGACCGCCTGCACGCCGAGCTCGCCCGCCGCGGCCACCCCGACGTGCGGCCCTCGTACGGCTTCGCGATGCAGGCCGTCGGCGTCCAGGGGGCGACGGCGTCGGAGATCGGCCGCCGCCTCGGCGTTTCCAAGCAGGCGGCGGGCAAGACCGTCGAACGGCTCGAGGCGCTCGGGTACGCCGAGCGAGCCGACGACCCGGCGGACGCGCGCCGCAAGATCGTCCGGCTGACCGCGCACGGCGTCGACGCGCTCCGGAAGTCGGCGGAGATCTTCGACGAGCTGCGCGCGGAGTGGGTGCGCACGGTGGGCGCGGACCGGATCACCGCGCTCGAGAACGACCTGCGCGCGGTCGTCGGCCCGGCGGCGTACCGGCTCGACGCCGCCGGCTGGTTCTCGAGCTAGAAGCCGCAGCCGGGGTTCGGGGCGTCCTCCGACAGCGGGCTGCCCGCCGGCAGCACGTAAAGGACTTCGAGCACCAGCGGCGTCGACCCGAGGTTGCGGCCGATGTGCACCTGGTCGGGCTTCTCGGTGAACGCGCGCCCGGTGCCGAAGACGCCGTCGACGCTGCAGTCGGCCAGGTTGTGCGTGAGCGTCCCCGCCTTGACGTACGCGTAGAGCGTGCCGTCGTGGAAGTGCCAGCCCGTGTAGCCGCCGGGCTGGATGGTGATCTCCCGCAGCGTGTAATCGGTGTGCCCGATGGTCTTCTGGGCCAGGACCGTGCCGGCGACGCCGCTGCCGGGTGTCGCGGAGGCGGTGGCGGGCAGCGCCAGGACCGCGGCGAGGGCGGTCATGACGACGGCGATCGGCTTGCGCATCGGCCCAAGCTACCGCGTCCGGGCGTGCCCGTGGGAGCGGCGATCCGGGTAGCGTGCCGACGCATGGACGCGGACGTTTTCGGGCAGGTCCTCGGCGCAGTGCGGGAGTTCGTGCGCAAGGAGGTCGTGCCCCGCGAGGCCGAGATCGACGAACGTGACGAAATCCCCGCCGGAATCCGGGAAAAAGCCGCGGAGCTGGGCCTGTTCGGCTGGGCGCTGCCGGAGGAGTACGGCGGGCTCGGCCTCGGCATGGCCGAAGACGTCCGGCTGGCCATCGAACTCGGCTGGACGACGCCCGCCTTCCGGTCCCTGTTCGGCACCAACAACGGCATCGCCGGCCAGGCGATCGTGCACCACGGGACGCCGGACCAGCGCACCCGCTGGCTGCCGCGGCTGGCCGCGGGCCGGGCGATCGCGTCGTTCGCGCTCACCGAAGCCGAGGCCGGCTCGGACCCGGGCGGCCTGACCAGCCGCGCGGTCCGCGACGGCGACCGCTACCGGCTGTCGGGCACCAAGCGGTTCATCACCAACGCGCCGCTCGCCGAAGTGTTTGTCGCGTTCGCGCGCACGGATCCGGAAAGCACCGGCAGCCACGGCATTTCCGCGTTCCTCGTCCCCGCGGGCGCGCCCGGCGTCACCGTCGGCCCGCACGACGCCAAGATGGGCCAGGCCGGTGCGTGGACGTCGGAAGTGGTCTTCGACGACGTCGAGCTGTCCGCCGACGCGCTGGTCGGCGAAGAGGGCCAGGGGTTCGGCATCGCGATGGCCTCGCTGGCCCGCGGCCGCCTGCACATCGCGGCGCTGTGCGTCGGCCTGGCCGAGCGGGCCCTCGCCGAAGCCGTCGAGTACGCGCGGACGGCGCGTCAGGGCGGCCGGGTGATCGGCGAGTACCAGCTGGTGCAGGCGCTGCTCGCGGAGTCCCACGCCGAACTCGCGGCGGGCCGCGCGATGGTCCACGAAGCCGCGGCGAAGTACGACTCGGGCGAGGACCGCAAGCTCGGGCCGTCGTCGGCGAAGCTGTTCTGCACCGAGATGCTCGGCCGGGTCGCGGACCGCGCGGTGCAGGTCCACGGCGGGACGGGGTACGTCCGCGGGGTGACGGTCGAGCGGATCTACCGCGACGCGCGGCTGTTCCGCATCTACGAAGGGACCAGCGAAATCCAGAAGCTCGTGATCGCGCGGCAGCTGCTGAAGGGCTGAACTTGCGCTGGAGTCCGCTCCAGGTTCTACCGTCGGGGACATGACCACCGCACAGCACAAGATCGGCTCGGGGTTCGGCGCCACCACCACGGCGGCCGAGGTCGTGGCCGGCCTCGACCTGACCGGCAAGCTCGCGATCGTCACCGGTGGCTACTCCGGCATCGGCCTGGAGACCACGCGGGCGCTGGCGAGCGTGGGCGCGCACGTCGTCGTCCCGGCCCGGCGCCGCGCCACGGCCGAAGAAGCGTTGCGGGGCTTCGAAAACGTCGAGATCGACGAGCTCGATCTCGCGGACCTCGACAGCGTCCGCGCGTTCGCCTCGCGGTTCCTGGCGGCGGGCCGCGGCATCGACGTCTTCGTCGGCAGCGCCGGGATCATGGCGGCGCCCGAGACCCGTGTCGGCCCGGGCTGGGAGGCGCAGTTCGCGACCAACCACCTCGGGCACTTCGCGCTGGTGAACCGGCTCTGGCCGGCGTTCACCCCCGGCGCGCGCGTGGTTTCGGTGTCCTCACGAGGCCACCACTACGGTCCGGTGCGCTTCGACGACCTGAACTTCGAGCGCGGCTACGACAAGTGGCTCGCCTACGGCCAGGCCAAGACGGCGAACGTGCTCTTCGCCGTCCACCTCGACAGGCTCGCGCGCGAGCAGGGCGTCCGCGCGTTCGCCCTGCACCCGGGCCGCATCCTCACCGACCTCGTGCGCCACCTGGACCGGCAGGAGCTCGTCGACGCGGGCATGGTCGACGAGTCCGGCCGGGTCACCGGCGGGGCGAAAACCCCGGAGCAGGGCGCCGCGACCCAGGTCTGGGCGGCGACTTCGCCGCAGCTCGACGGTCTCGGCGGCGTCTACCTCGAGGACTGCGACATCGCCGAGCCGGCGCCGGCGGACGGTACCCGCACCGGGGTGAAGGACTACGCGATCGACCCGGTGCTCGCCGAGCGGCTGTGGACGCTCTCGGCCGAGCTGACCGGCGTGAACGCCTTCTAGAGCTTCTCGATCTCCCGCACCAGCAGGTCGATCTCGTCCTCGGTGTTGTAGTAGTGCACCGACGCCCGGACCAGGTCGGGCAGCGCCCGCGCGGTGAAGTCGAACTGTGCGGAGGTGCGCGTCGACAGCGAAGTGTTGATGTTCGCCTCCGCCAGCCGCGCCTTGATCTCCGCGGCCGGTGTGCGGTCGAGGCTGAACGTGACGAGTCCGCACTTCCGCGCGCCGGCGTCGTGCACCCGCGCCCCGGCGTCGGTGAGCCGGCTTCGCAGCGTCGCGGCCAGTGAAGCGACACGCTCTTCGATGGCCGGCAAACCCCATTCGAGCGCGTAGTCGATGGCCGCGCCGAGGCCGCAGACCGCGGCGAAGTCGCGTTCCCACACCTCGAAGCGCTTGGCGGTCGGGTCGACGACGTACTCGGTCGGCGACTCCCAGCTCGCCGAGTGCAGGTCGAGCATCGCCGGCTCCAGCCGCTCGCGCAGCCGCGGGTGCACGTAGAGGAACCCGGTGCCGCGCGGGCCGCGTAGGTACTTGCGGCCGGTCCCCGACAGCGCGTCGCACTTGAGGCGCGTCACGTCGAGGTCGAGCTGGCCCGCCGACTGGCAGGCGTCGAGCAGGAACGGAATCCCCGCGGCCGAAGCGACCGCGCCGATCTCTTCCGCCGGGTTGACCAGGCCGCCCTGGGTGGGCACGTGGCTGACGGCGATCAGCTTGACGTCGTCGTCGACGCGCCGGTGCAGCTCTTCGACGTCCAGCTGCCCGGATCCGTCGTCGCCGATCACCTCGACGACCGCGCCGGTGCGCCGGGCGACCTGCAGGAACGCGATCGCGTTGCTGGCGTACTCCGCCCGCGAGGTCAGGATCCGGTCGCCGCGGCCGAACGGCAGTGCGTAGAACACCGCCTGCCACGAGCGCGTCGCGTTGTCGGTGAGCGCGATGTCGTCGGTGCCGGCGCCGAGCAGCCGGGCCACCGATGCGTACACCGCGTCCAGGCGATCCGCGGCTTCGGCGGCCGCTTCGTAGCCGCCGACCAGCGCTTCGTGACGCAGGTACTCGACGACGGTGTCGGTCACGACGGCCGGGGGCAGCGCCGCGCCCGCGTTGTTGAAGTGGACCACCTCGGCGCAGCCGGGGGTCTCGCGGCGCGCGCGTTCGACGTCGAAGCTCATACGAACTGAATACAGTAGATAGCTACTGTATGCAATACTGCCCGGCATGGCCCGCACCCCGTTGCGCAGCGACCTCATCGAGCAGATCACCGCGCGCGTGCTCGACCGGCGGCTCGCGGCCGGGACCCGCGTCAACGAGGTGCACCTGGCGCGCGAACTCGGCGTCAGCCGGACGCCGCTGCGGGAGGCGCTGATCGGGCTCGCCGACCGCGGCCTGCTGGTCTCCGCGCCCGGCCGGGGGTTCCTGGTGCCGCCGTTCGACCCGGACGAGGCGCGCCGGCTCTACCCGCTGGTAGCCGAGCTGGAAGCCCTCGCGCTGCGCTGGACGTCGCCGGTCGAGCTGATCGGGCTGCCGGACGCGCTCGACGCCGTCGCCGGCGAAATGGCCCTCGCGGACGGCAGCGAACTGTCCGCATTGGACGACCGGTGGCACGCGCTGCTGCTGTCGCGCTGCCCGAACCCGCACCTGCTGCGGCTGATCGAGCAGACCAAGCCGCTGCTCAAGCGCTACGAGTCGGCGTACTTCGCCCGGCACGGCCACGCCGGGGAGAGCATCGAGGAACACCGCCGCATCGCCGCGGCCCTGCGCGACGGCGATCTGGCGGCCGCGTCCGCGGTGCTCGTCGCCAACTGGGTCAAGGCACTGGCGTACCTGGGGAAGGACGAAAGATGATCATCGCGCACCTGAGCGACCTGCACCTCGACGGCGGCCCGCGGGCGGAAGACCGCGTGGCGGCGGTGATGGGCTACCTCGGCGGCTTTGCCTGGCCGGTCGACGCCGTCGTAGTCACCGGCGACATCGCCGACCACGGCACGGCCGCGGAGTACGCGCGCGCCGCCGAGCTGCTGAAGCACCCGGCGCCGGTGCTGGTGTGCCCGGGCAACCACGACGTGCGCGCGGCCTTCCGCACGGGGTTGCTCGACCTGCCGCCGTCCGACGGCCCGATCGACCTCGCGCAGGAGATCGGCGGCGTGCTGTTCGCGCTGTGCGACTCGACGATCCCGGGCCGCGGCGCGGGATTCCTCGCCGACGAGACCCTGGCGTGGCTCGACGGCGTCCTCTCCGGCGGCGACGGCCCGGCGTTCGTCGCGTTCCACCACCCGCCGGTCGAGGTCGGCGTCCCGCTGGTGGACGCGATCCGCCAGGCCGGCGAAGACCGGCTGGCGGCCGTGCTGAAGCGGCACCCGCGGGTGAAGGCGCTGCTGGCCGGGCACGTGCACACGGGGGCCTCGACGACTTTCGCCGGTGTCCCGCTGCGCATCGCACCGGGGGTCGTTTCGGGCTCGCTGCTGCCGGTCGAGCCGGGCGCGGACCGCGAGTGGGCCGAAGGCGGCCCGCTGGAGTACGACCGCCCGCCGGCCTTGCTGCTGCACGTCCTCCACGACGACGGCCGGGTGACCAGCCACCACCGCACGGTCCCGCTCTGACCCGCCCCGCTGTCAGCTGCTGAACACCGGCAGCGTGATCCGGGACGGCCGCGCCGCGTCGTGGAACACCTCGAAGCGGTTCGGTTCGCCGGTCACCGCCGAGGTGACCGGCTCGCCCGTGCCGTGGTTGCGGGCGAACCGCGGGAACGCGCCGCCCGCCACCTGGACGCGCAGGCGGTGGCCGCGGCGGAAGCGGTACGCCGTCGGGTCGAGCGTCACCTCCGCGGTCACCACACCCTCGGGATCCGCCGAGGGGAAGCCCGGGCGCAGCCGCAGGATTCCGTCGGTCACGTTGCGGGAGACGCCGCCGGCGTCGACGTCGCACAGCCGGACGTAGACGTCGGCGTGGCCCAGCTCGGTGCGCACGTGCACGGTCGCCGACACTTCGCCGATGACGTCGAGGTCCGACGGCAGCGGCTCGCCGGTGAACACCAGCACGTCCGGCCGGGCCTCGACCTCCTGGTTGTCGCGCTGCTTCCACTCGCCCGTCAGCAGCGGGCCGCCGACCGCGGGCGTCGGATCGGCCGGGTCGTAGGTGAACGGCGTCGGCAGCGCCGGGTCGGTCGCGACCTCGCCGAGCCCGCCGATCGGCCGCAGGTGCGCCTCGGTCACCTTCGACGGCGGTGGCCAGGACTCGAAGTCCAGCCACGTCCCGGCGCCCTGGAGGAACAGCCGGACCGGCGCCCGCTGCAGCTGGGTCCGGTCGCCGAGCAGGTGCGCGCGCAGGAAACCGAGCTGGTCGCGGATCATCGGGCCCATGCTCGCGGGCTCGCCGTGCGCCCACGGCCCGATCGTGATCCGCGGCGCCTTGCCCGCGTCGGCGAGGAGCCGGAAGTCGCGCAGCTGCGAGCCGATGAACAGGTCGTACCAGCCGGTGACCATCGACACCGGGACGTCGAGCTCCACCACGCGCGCGCTGTGGTCGGACATGGCCCAGTAACCGTCGCCGGGCGCGAAGTGCTCGGTGACGTCCTGGAGGAACCGCACCGGCTTCCCGATCGCGGCGATGTCGGCGCCGCTGATCGGCAGGTGCGCCATCGCCCGGCGGGTCTTGCGCGTCTGCCGCGGGTTCGGCAGCGCGGCGAAACGTTCTTCCTGGCGGCCGATCATCGCCGCCCACGAGACCATGTTGTCCGCCGCGAGCACCCCGCCCGGGTAGAACGTCGAGACGAACTCCGACGCCGTCACCCCGAGGCACATCGCCGCCAGGGGCGGGTCGAGGTACGGCCCGATCGCCCACTGCGTGTGCCCGAGGTAGCTGGCGCCGGCCATGCCCAGGTTCCCGTCGCACCACGGCTGGGCCCGCAGCCACTCGGCGGTGGCGAGCCCGTCCTCGCGTTCGAGGTGGAAGGGCCGGAACTCGCCGCCGGAGCCGAACGAGCCGCGCGTGCTCTGGACGACCGTCTGCAGCCCGTGCCGGGCGAAGGTCTCGCCGAAGAGCTTCGAGGCCAGGCCCTTGCGCCCGTACGGCGTGCGGATCAGCACGACCGGCGCCGACGTCGTCCCGGCGGGGGCGTACCGGTCGGCGAGCAGCGTGACGCCGTCGGGCATCGGCACGGCGAGGTCGCGCGTCACGACCGGCTTGGGATCTTCGGTGCGGGGGAGTCCGAGCAGCTTGTCGACAAGTCGGTCCAGCACGGGCGGTCGCCTTCCGAAGTGGAGTAGGTCCTTCCGGATCCGACCGTACCTCAGTTCGCGCGCGCGAGGGTTTCCGGCCGCAGCAGCCTCGCCAGCTCTTCGGCCGGGATCAGGCCCTTTTCGACGACGAGCTCGGCGACCCCGCGCCCGGTTTCCAGGGCCTCCTTCGCGATCTCCGTCGCGGCCGCGTAGCCGATGCTCGGGTTGAGCGCCGTCACCAGGCCGATCGAGTTCTCGACGTAGGCGCGCATGACGTCGACGTTCGCGGTGATCCCGGAAACACACTTCGAAGCCAGGGTCCGGCAGGCCGCGCCCAGGTGCGTGATGCTCTCCGAGAGCGAGTGCAGGATGATCGGCTCGAACGCGTTGAGCTGCAGCTGCCCCGCTTCGGCGGCCATCGTCACGGTGACGTCGTTGCCGATCACCTCGAACGCGACCTGGTTGACCACCTCCGGGATCACCGGGTTGATCTTGCCGGGCATGATCGAGGACCCGGCCTGCACCGGCGGCAGGTTGATCTCGTTCAACCCGGCGCGCGGGCCCGAGGACAGCAGCCGCAGGTCGTTGCAGCTCTTGGAGAGCTTGACCGCGATCCGCTTGAGGACACCCGAAAGGTGCACGAACGCGCCGCAGTCCTGGGTGGCCTCCACCAGGTCCGCCGCGGTGACGACCGGCAGCCCGGTGATTTCGCGCAGGTGGCGGCAGGCGGCCTCGGCGTAGCCCGGCGCGGCGTTGAGGCCGGTGCCGATCGCGGTCGCGCCGAGGTTGATCTCGTGCAGCAGCGCGACGGCCTCGCCCAGCCGCTGCCGGTCTTCACCGAGCATCACCGCGTAGGTGCCGAACTCCTGGCCGAGCGTCATCGGCACGGCGTCCTGCAGCTGCGTGCGGCCCATCTTCAGCACGTCGTGGAACTCGACGGCCTTGGCCGCGAACGCCTTCTCCAGCACGACCATCGACTCGGACAGCTCGCGCACGGCGATGATCGTCGCGACGTTCACCGCGGTCGGGTAGGCGTCGTTCGTCGACTGCGAGAGGTTGACGTGCTCGTTGGGGTGCACGACGTGGTAGTCGCCCTTGGCGTGCCCGAGCAGCTCGAGCGCGCGGTTGGCGATCACCTCGTTGGCGTTCATGTTGGTCGACGTCCCGGCACCGCCCTGGATGACGTCGACGACGAACTCGCCGTGCAACGCGCCTTCGCGGATTTCCCGGCAGGCCGCGCAGATCGCCTCCGCGATGCCAACGCCGAGCAGGCCCAGCTCGGCGTTGGCGCGGGCCGCGGCCTCTTTCACCGAGGCCAGCGCCTCGACCAGGTGCGGGTAGGCGGCGATCGTCGTGCCGGTGATCGGGAAGTTCTCGCGGGCGCGGGCGGTGTGCACGCCCCAGTACGCGTCGGCGGGGACGTCCTTGTCGCCCAGCAGGTCGTGTTCGCGGCGGGTGGTCATACCGTGCTCCCCACAGACAGGTTTCCGGTGAAACGGAGGTTTTCCGGGCCGGGCGGGACGGCCACCCCGCACAGCCCGAGCAGCGCGGCCAGCACGGGGTACCGCGCCCGGTCCCCGCCGTCGGCGATCTTGACCGCGATCGCCGTGCCGTCCGGCAGCGCGGCGACCTGGACGGCCTCGAAGCCGTCCTTCGCGATCAGCCCGGGCACCGCGCGCATGACGGCGGTGACGTCCCGGCGGCTGCCGCCGACCAGCTCGGGGTGCTGCCGGATGCCGCCCGCGACCAGGCCCTCCGGTGTGCCGGGTGCCGCCGTCGCGATCTTCGACACGGCTGTCGCGAGCCCGCGCAGCGTCGTCGCGAAGAGCGGCGCGCCACAGCCGTCGACCGCGACCCGCGCGATGCCGCGGCCGGTCAGGTCCTCGACGGTGGCGGCGATCGCCCGCTGCAGCGGGTGGGCCGGGTCGAGGTAGCCGTCGAGGCTCCACCCGTTGAGCTCGCAGGTCGCGAGCATCGCCGCGTGCTTGCCGGAGCAGTTGTGCGCCAACCGGGACGGCGCCCGGCCGCCGGCGATCCAGTGGTCCCGCTCGACCGGGTCGAACGGGAAGTCCGCGGGATTGCCCAGCAGGTCGGGGGAGCGTCCGCCGAGCACCTCGACCGCGGCGTCGAGGTGCATCGGCTCGCCCGAGTGGCTGGCCGCGGCGATCGCGAACCCGGCGGGGGACAGGCGCAGGCCGAGCCGTGCCATCGCGGTGGCCTGCAGCGGCTTCGCCGTCGATCGCGGGTACATCGGCGTGTCGACGTCCCCGGCGGCGAACCGCGTCGAGCCGTCCGGGGCGAGCACCACGGCCGAGCCGTGGTGGACGCCCTCGACCAGGCCGTCGCGGATCAGCTCGACGAGGGGTTCGTGGCTCACAGGCCCTCCTTGTCGAACGCGCGCATGTCGATCCGCTTGCGCACGCCGAACCAGCCCACGACCAGGGCGATCAGGATCGCCGGCAGCGCCAGCAGGGTGATCCGGCCGGTCTCGTCGAAGCCCATCAGGACGACGACGGCGGCGAGGAACACCAGCGTCGCGATCTCGGTGTAGGGCGAGAACGGCAGCCGGAACGACGGCCGCTCGAGGCCGTCGCGCTTCGCCTTGCGCACGAACAGCAGGTGGCAGAGCACGATGATGGCCCAGGTGGCGAGGATGCCGATCGCGGCGAAGTTCAGCACGATGTCGAAGGCCTCCTTCGGCACCAGGTAGTTGAGCCCGACGCCGAGCACGCAGACGGCCGCGGTGAGCAGGATCCCGCCGTAGGGCACGTGGTTGCGGTTCATCACGCCGGTGAACTTCGGTGCCGAGCCCGCCACCCCCATCGACCGCAGGATGCGGCCGGTCGAGTACAGCCCGGAGTTCAGGCTGGACAGCGCCGCGGTGAGCACGACGAGGTTCATCACGCTGTCCGCCGCGGGCACGCCCAGGTGCGAGAGCACGGTGACGAACGGGCTCTGGTCCTTGGTGTAGGAGCTCCACGGCAGCAGCATCGCCAGCAGCACGACCGAGCCGACGTAGAAGACCAGGATGCGCCACATGATGGAGTTGATCGCCTTCGGCATGATCTTCTCCGGGTTCTCGGTCTCGCCCGCGGCGACGCCGACCAGCTCGACCGACGCGTAGGCGAACACCACGCCCTGCACGATCAGCACCATCGGCAGCAGCCCGGACGGGAAGATCCCGCCGTGGTCGGCGATCAGCTGCGGGCCGCCCGCGACGCCGTCGATCGGCGTCTGCGTCACCAGCAGGAAGATGCCGATCACCATGAACAGCACGAGCGCGGCGACCTTGATGATCGCGAACCAGAACTCCATTTCGCCGAACAGCTTCACCGACACCATGTTCAGCGTGAGGACGACGGCGAGCGCGATCAGCGCGAGCACCCACTGCGGGATCGGCGAGAAGAACGACCAGAAGTGCGCGTACAGCGCGATCGCCGTGATATCGGCGATGCCGGTGGTCGACCAGTTCAGGAAGTGCATCCAGCCGGCGACGTACGCGCCCTTCTCGCCCATGAACTCGCGGGCGTAGGAGACGAAGGCGCCGCTGGAGGGCCGGTACAGGATCAGCTCGCCGAGCGCGCGGACGACGAAGAAGGCGAAGAGCCCGCAGACGCCGTAGACGATCGCCAGGGCCGGCCCGGCCTGGGCGAGCCGGCCGCCCGCGCCGAGGAAGAGGCCGGTGCCGATCGCCCCGCCGATGGCGATCATGTTGACGTGCCGGGACTTCAGGGCCTTGTGGTAGCCGGCGTCGCCCGCGTCCGTGGTGCCGGCGGTGGTGGCCGTGAGGGTCTGTTCGGTCACTGGTCCCCGTTCACGATGCTGGTCAGAGTGGCTTCGACGTGCTGCAGGTGCGCCGTCATGGCTTCGACGGCGCCGGTCTCCGAGCCGTCCGTGATCGCGGTGACGATCTGCCGGTGCTCGATGTTCGACTGGCGGCGCCGGTCGCCGAGCTGGTTGAGGAAGGCGGACTGGCGGGCGAGCGCGTCCCGGATCTCCTCGATCACCTTCCCGAACACCGGGTTGCCCGAGGCCTGGGCGATGGTGATGTGGAAGACCGAGTCGAGCGCGACCCAGGCGGTGTTGTCGGTCTCGGCGTCCATCCGGTCGAGCAGGTGGGCGAGCAGGTCGAGGTCGTCCTGGCTGCGCCGCACGGCCGCGTACCCGGCGACGGGGATCTCGACGTGCCGGCGCACCTCGATGAGGTCGCGGGCCGAGTAAGGCCCGAAGGTCGGGTTGTCGGCCGGGCCGGTGGCGGTGACGAAGGTGCCCTTGCCGGTCTTCGACTCGGTCATGCCGAGCGCCTGGAGGCCGCGGAGGGCTTCCCGGAGTACCGACCTGCTGACCTCGAACTCCCTGCTCAGGGCCGCTTCGGAGGGGAGCTTCTCGCCGATGGCGTACTCGCCGCGCTCGATCGAGGCGCGCAGGTGGGCCAGCACGGCTTCCATGGCACTCACCCGGCGAGGCCACCTTGTCCGGCTGTCTGGCTGTCAGACAGGTTCATGGCGGGAATGCTCGGTCCCGGGGCTGCCGGTGTCAACGCGAACTCCGGCGGGTGTGGCTCACCTCACCGACCGCGACGCGACGCGGCCGCCCGACCCCGCCGCGTGCCGTGATCATCACCGCCCGAAATGAGGGCGCGTCGTGCCCGCCGGGTGGGGCTCCAGAGGCGCACAATCGAGCCCGGTGAGCGCGGGATAGGGTGGGAGACCCGGGCGCGCCGGTCCGATCCACCTAGGGGAGGTTTTCGCTGGTGTCGAACGATTCCTTCGTCCACCTGCACGTCCACACCGAGTACTCGATGCTCGACGGTGCGGCGAAGATCGCTCCCCTCTTCGCGGAGGCGGCGCGCCTCGGCATGCCCGCCGTCGGCATGACCGACCACGGCAACATGTACGGCGGCGACGAGTTCTACCAGCAGTCGAAGAAGCACGGCCTCAAGCCGATCATCGGGATCGAGGCGTACATCGCGCCGGAGTCGCGGTTCCACAAGAAGCCGGTCTTCTGGGGCCAGTCGAACCAGCGCGGCTCCGACGAACTGGGTGAGGGCGGCGACGTCTCGGGCGCCGGCGCGTACACCCACATGACCATGCTCGCGCAGAACGCCACCGGCCTGCGGAACCTCTTCAAGCTGTCCTCGCTGGCCAGCATGCAGGGCTACTACCGCAAGCCCCGGATGGACCGCGAGCTGATCGCCGAGAACAGCTCCGGGATCATCGCCACCACCGGCTGCCCGTCGGGCGAGGTGCAGACCCGGCTGCGGCTGGGCCAGAAGGAGGCGGCGATCCAGGCCGCGTCCGACTACAAGGACATCTTCGGCGCGGACAACTTCTTCCTCGAGCTGATGGACCACGGCCTGCCGATCGAGCGGTCGGTCCGCGAGGGCCTGCTGGAGGTCGGCCGCCTGCTCGACCTCAAGCCGATCGCCACCAACGACTCGCACTACGTCACCAAGGACCAGGCCGACACGCACTCGGCGCTGCTGTGCGTCCAGGCCGGCAAGACCCTCAACGACCCGACCCGGTTCAAGTTCGACGGCGACGGCTACTACCTCAAGTCCGCCGCCGAGATGCGCGAGTACTGGGACAAGGAGGTCCCCGGCGCGGCCGACACGACGCTGATGATCGCCGAGCGCGTCGAGTCCTACGAAGAGGTCTACTCGCACAAGGACCGGCTGCCGTTCTTCGAGGTGCCGGAGGGGTACGACCAGGGCGGCTGGCTGCGCGAAGAGGTCCAGCGGGGCCTCAAGTGGCGCTTCCCGGACGGCGTGCCGGACGAGTACTACAACGAGCGCATCGAGATCGAGCTCGACGTCATCATCGGGAAGGGCTTCCCGGCCTACTTCCTGATCGTCGCCGACCTCATCAGCTACGCCCGCAAGGTCGGCATCCGGGTCGGCCCCGGCCGTGGTTCGGCCGCCGGTTCGCTGGTCGCGTACGTCCTCGGTATCACCAACCTGGACCCGATCCCGCAGAAGCTGCTGTTCGAGCGGTTCCTGAACCCCGAGCGCGTCTCGATGCCCGACATCGACATCGACTTCGACGACCGCCGGCGCGGCGAGATGATCCGGTACGCCACCGACAAGTACGGCGCGGACAAGGTCGCCCAGGTCATCACCTTCGGCACGATCAAGACGAAGGCGGCGATCAAGGACAGCGCGCGCGTCCACTTCGGCCAGCCGGGCTACGCGATCGCGGACAAGATCTCCAAGGCGCTGCCGCCGCCGATCATGGCCAAGGACATCCCGCTCTCGGGCATCGTCGACTCGAAGCACGAGCGCTACGGCGAGGCCGCCGAGGTCCGCGCGCTCGTCGAGACCGACGACGAGTGCAAGACGATCTTCGAGACCGCCCGCGGCCTCGAGGGCCTGATCCGCAACGCCGGCGTGCACGCCTGCGCGGTCATCATGTCCTGCGACCCGCTGACCGACGCGATCCCGCTGTGGCAGCGTGACGACGGCTCGATCATCACCGGCTGGGACTACCCGTCGTGCGAGGCCATCGGCCTGCTGAAGATGGACTTCCTCGGCCTGCGGAACCTCACCGTCATCGGTGACGCGATCGACAACATCAAGGCCAACCGCGGGGTCGACGTCGACCTCGACACCCTGGCGATCGACGACCCCGAGACGTACAAGCTGCTGGCCCGCGGCGACACGCTCGGCGTGTTCCAGCTGGACGGCGGCCCCATGCGCGACCTGCTGCGCCGCATGGAGCCCACGGTGTTCGACGACATCGTCGCGGTCGGCGCGCTGTACCGCCCCGGCCCGATGGGCATGAACGCGCACAACGACTACGCCGACCGGAAGAACAACCGGCAGAAGGTCAAGCCGATCCACCCGGAGCTCGACGAGCCGCTGCGGGAGATCCTGGCCGACACGTACGGCCTGATCGTGTACCAAGAGCAGATCATGCACATCGGCCAGAAGGTGGCCGGGTACACGATGGGGCGCGCGGACGTGCTCCGCCGCGCGATGGGCAAGAAGAAGAAGGAAGTCCTCGACAAGGAGTACGAGGGCTTCGAAGCCGGCATGCGGGCCAGTGACCTGCGGCCCGGCGGCTTCTCGCCCGAGGCGATCAAGGCGCTTTGGGACACGATCCTCCCGTTCGCCGGGTACGCGTTCAACAAGAGCCACGCGGCCGCGTACGGCCTGATCTCCTACTGGACCGCCTACCTCAAGGCGAATTTCCGGGCCGAGTACATGGCGGCCCTGCTCACGTCGGTCGGTGACAACAAGGACAAGTCGGCGATCTACCTGTCCGAGTGCCGCCGGCTCGGCATCAAGGTGCTGCCGCCGGACGTCAACGAGTCGGCCCTGCGCTTCGCGGCCGTCGGCGAGGACATCCGCTTCGGCCTCGGCGCGGTCCGCAACGTCGGCGCGAACGTCGTCGAGTCGATCATCAAGACCCGCGAGGAGAAGGGCAAGTACGCCTCCTTCACCGACTTCCTCGACAAGTCCGAGCTCGTGGTCTGCAACAAGCGGGTCATCGAGTCGCTGATCAAGGCGGGCGGGTTCGACTCGCTCGGCCACACGCGGCTCTCGATGATCCAGGTCCACGAGGACGCGGTCGAAGCCGTCGTCCCGCTCAAGCGCCAGGAGGCGATGGGCCAGTTCGACCTGTTCGGCTTCGGGGGCGACGAGGGGGAGGCGGCGCCGTCGTCGTCCCCGCTCGCGCACCTGAAGTTCGGCGAGGAGGAGTACCCGCGCAAGCAGCTGCTCGCCTACGAGCGCGAGATGCTCGGCCTGTACGTCTCGGCGCACCCGCTGGACGGCGCCGAGCGGATCCTGCGCAAGCACGCCCCGAAGCCGATCGCGAGCATCCTCAACGATCCGCCGAAGGAAGGCGAGCTGGTGATCTCCGGGCTGATCACCTCGCTCGAGCGGCGGGTCAACAAGAAGGGCGAGCCCTGGGCGATCTGCACGGTCGAGGACATGGACGCCTCGCTCGAGGTGCTGTTCTTCCCGAAGTCGTACGCGCTTTTCGCGAGTGAGCTGATCGAGGACAACGCGGTCCTGGTCAAGGGCCGGGTCAACTGGCGCGAAGACAAGATGTCGATCTTCGGCGGCGGCCTGGCGACGCTCGACCTGTCGGAGGTCGGCACCGGCAACGGCGACGACGAGCCGCCGCTGGTGCTGCTCGCGGCGGCGGAGAAGATCGACCAGTCGGTGGTGAGCGAGCTGCGGTCCACGCTGCTGGCGCACAAGGGCGAGACCCCGGTGCACCTCAAGCTGGTGGGGAAGAACCAGACGGTCTTCGCGCTGTACGACTACCCGGTCAAGGTCAGCTCCATGCTGATCGGCGAGCTCAAGGGCATCCGCGGCATCACCGCTTCGACGTGATGCTCCGGGATCCGTGCGCACAACGCGCGCGGATCCCGCCTTTCGTGTTTGCTGGACGAGATGACGTACGAACCCGACCCCCGCCGCTGGAAGGCGCTTGCCGTCTCGCTGACGGCCGGGTTCATGGGCCTGCTCGACGTCAGCATCGTCAACGTCGCCCTCCCGTCGATGCAGTCGGGGCTGCACGCGAGCAGCGGCGGGATCCGCTGGGTCGTCTCCGGGTACGCCCTCGCGTTCGGCCTGGTCCTGGTCACCGGCGGCCGCCTCGGGGACGCGTTCGGCCGCCGGAACATGTTCCTCGGCGCCCTCGCCGCCTTCGTCCTCACCAGCGCACTGGCCGGTGCGGCCCCGAACGAGACCACGCTGGTGCTCGCCCGCCTGGCCCAGGGCGTGGCGGCGGGCATGCTCACCCCGCAGAACACCGGCCTGATCCAGGACCTCTTCCGCGGCGCCGAGCGTGGCCGCGCGTTCGGGATGTTCGGCGCGGTCGTCGGGATCTCGACGGCGGTGGGCCCGATCCTCGGCGGCTTCATCATCGCCGTCTTCGGCAGCCAGGACGGCTGGCGCTGGGTGTTCTACGTCAACGTCCCGATCGGCGTGCTCGCGTTCGTCCTCGCGCTGCGCCTGCTGCCACGCAGCGAAAGGAAGCAGCTCAAGATCTCCTCGGAGATCGACTTCGTCGGCATCGTGCTGCTCGCGGTCACCGTCCTCGGCGTGCTGCTCCCGGTCGTCGACGCCGACCAGGGCGGCCTCGCGCACATGTGGTGGCTGTTCGCCGTCGCGCTCGTCTTCGGGGTCGCGTTCGTGCGCTGGGAGCACTCGGTGGTCCGGCGCGGCCGGTCCCCGCTGCTCGACACCCGCCTGTTCACCGGCACCCCGGGCTACGCCGCCGGTGCGGCGGTCGGCGCCCTCTACTTCTGCGGGTTCGCCGGGATCTGGCTGGTCTTCGCGATGTACTTCCAGCAGGGTCTCGGCTACTCGCCGCTGCAGTCGGGCCTGTCGGTGACGCCGTTCGCGCTCGGTTCGGCGGTGTCGGCCGCCGTCGCCGGCCGGCTGGTGCCCCGGTTCGGCCGGCGGCTGACCGTCACCGGGCTGGGCATGGTCGCCGCCGGGCTGCTGGCCGTCGCGCTGCTCGCCGAGCTGGTCCCGCCGTCGGCGTCCGGGTGGGCCTTCGCGTTGCCGCTGGTGTTCGCGGGTGTGGGCGGCGGGATGGTGATCTCCCCGAACACGACGTTGACGCTGGAGTGCGTGCCGGTCCGGATGGCCGGGGTCGCCGGCGGCGCGCTGCAGACCGGGCAGCGGATCGGCACCGCGATCGGCACCGCCGTGCTCGCGTCGGTCTTCGGCATGGTCCTCGGCCGCGGTTATCCCGTGGCGCTCACCGTCGCGCTCGGCTGCGCGGCCGTCCTGACGTGTGGCGCGCTCGCCCTGGCGGTCGCCGAGCTCCGGGCACGGCGGCACCGGGCGTCCGAGGAGGACCGGAAGGCCCCGGAGACCGAGACGTCGGCTGCGGACGTCCACCGGGGTTGAGAGACTACTTTCCGCAGATTCGCGATGCTCCATCCGAGTGACGGGCGCGGAAAGACACTGGTGCTACGGAGAGCAACCGGGTAGATCTTATGGAGCCTTCACTGCGCGGCTTCGGCTACCGACAGTGGCAATCAGTCGGCCACCCGGGGATGGGGTGACCGGTTTGAGCGATCGAGGCGTCCGGAGTTCGAGGGAATGGACACACTCGGTCACCTTCCGTCCAGTGGGTGTCGGCGTCCGCGGGGGACCGTCCGGCACTCGCGGAAGGGCTGCCCATCGGTGCCTGCCGGCGCGTGACGGCGGCGGGCGGGCCCGGGTGAGGGGGAACCGGGCCCGCCCGTCTTCTTCACCCGTGTCGTGCGCACCGGTCCCGCCCTGATCGTGCTGGGATGATCGCGTCCTTCCGAGGCCGACGCGGGGAGCCCCGATGACCGAGCAGCCGTCGCGGACCCAGGTCTGGTACCGGCCGATGCGCTCCCGCGACCGCGGGGAACACCACCGCGTCGCGACGCCCCTGGAACTGCTCTTCGACCTGTGTTTCGTGGTCGCCGTCGGCCAGACCGCGGCGGCGCTGCACCACGCGCTGGCCGAGGGGCACGCCGCGCACGGCGTGACGTCGTTCGTGATGGTGTTCTTCGCGATCTGGTGGGGCTGGCTGAACTTCAGCTGGTTCGCCTCGGCGTTCGACACCGACGACGTCCCGTACCGGCTGGCGACGTTCGTGCAGATCGCCGGCGGGCTGACCATCGCGGCGGGGGTGGCGGGCGCGTTCGAGGGCGACTTCCGCCTGATCGTCGCCGGGTACGTCCTGATGCGGCTGGCGATGGTGGCCCAGTGGCTGCGCGCGGCCCGCTCGGACCCGGGGTGCCGCCCGGCCGCGGTGCGCTACGCCGCGGGGATCGTCGTGGTCCAGTCGCTGTGGATCGCGCGGCTGTGGGTGCCGGGGACCGCGGGCGCCGTCGCGTTCGTCGTGCTCGTGGCGGCCGAGCTCGCCGTGCCGGTGTGGGCGGAGAGCAGCGGCGGGACGGCCTGGCACCCGCACCACATCGCCGAGCGGTACGGCCTGTTCACCCTGATCGTGCTCGGCGAGACGATCCTGAGCGCCACCAACGCGATCAAGGAGGGCACGGCCGAAGCCGGCCACCTCGGCGCGCTGATCTCGTTGGCGGTCGCCGCGCTCGTCCTGGTGTTCTCCATGTGGTGGCTGTACTTCGACCGGCCGGGCCACGCGCGGCTCGTCCGCCGTCCGGGCATGTTCACGTCGATGAGCTGGGGGTACGGCCACTACTTCATCTTCGCGTCCGCGGCGGCCGTCGGCGCCGGCCTCGAGGTGGCGGTCGCCTACGACACGGGGACGCTGCACCTCGGTGGGGTGGCCGCGGCGTTGCCGACCACGGTGCCGGTCGCGGTCTTCCTGCTGAGCGTGTGGCTGCTGCACATCGGCCCGACCAACGAGTGCCGGCCGATCGCCATCGGTTTCCCGGTCACGGCGGTGCTCGTCGTGGCGGCGTCGTTCACCCCGGCGCCCATCCATGTGGCCGCCGGGCTCGCGGCCGCTTTGGTCGTGCTGACGGTCGTCGCAACCCACGGGTCGCCGCGGCCCGCCTGACGGTGCTATCGGTGCAGGTCACGGGCCTGGCGCGATAAAAGGGACCCCCCGGTGCAAGGGGGTTCCGGGGGCATGTAAAGTTCTCCAAGTCGCCAGGGAAACCGAGCGGCCGCCGGGAACACGAACCAAGCTCCCACGATCGTGGTAGAGTGGGTGGTCCCGAACCAGGGTGGTATCCCTGGAACAAAGCTTGAAACAAAAGCCGAAGACCAAGGCGCTTCGCGGCGCGGCGGTCCGAAGTGTGTTGCTTGAGAACTCAACAGTGTGCTAGTGAACTAAGCCAGTAGAGCTTATGTATTGAACCTCGTATGAGGTTCCTTTGAGAGCAAGTAT
>NZ_JBHVXZ010000111.1:0-32074 GCF_042881395.1 Amycolatopsis sp. NPDC058278
GGAGAGGATCCCGGCGGTGGTCACCACGTTCCCGTCGTCGACGAACCGCATCCCGCGCACCCACCGCACGGCCGGGTATTCGGCGGCCCAGGCGTCGACCTTCAGCCAGTGCGCGGTGGCCGGCCGCCCGTCGAGCAATCCGGCGGAGGCGAGCACCGCGCCGCCGTTGCAGACGCTGAGCAGCTTCGAACCGTGCGCTGCCTGGGCCCGCAGCCAGGTGGTGACCGGTTCGGTACCGGGCTCGCCGACGTCCGGGAACGCGGGGACGACGACGAGGTCCGGCGCGGATCCGCCGAGCCGGGCGGCGAGGCCGGCGAAGTCGAAGTCCGGCACCAGGTCGAGGCCGCCGGTCAGCGGCTCCGGCTCGCGGTGCGGCGCGACCGTGTAGACGTTGAACCGGCCGGTCGCGGCCAGGATCTCGTAGGGGGCGAGTGCGTCGGAGACCACGGCACCGCGGTCGCCGACGACGACCACCGCGGTCGGCTTGGCCGGGTCGTGGGGGACCGGCGCCGCGGCGGGGACGCGCCGCGGCGGGCCGGGGGCGTAGAGGGCGTCGATCGCGCCGAGCGCGGAGACGGTCGCGCCCACGGCGGGAACGGCCAGGACGGCGGCGATCGCGGCGAGGAGGAAGGCGAGGCGCTTCAGCATGATCAGTGCCAGTACTCGGCGCGGCGCCACACCATGGCGGCGAGCATCAGCGGGAACATGATCACGTGCCCGGCGACCATCAGCGTGGTGCCGGAGATCGCGCCCAGCCAGTGCGGCACGAGCAGCGCGGCGAACGGCAGGTACATCGCGGCGGCCATCTCGGCGATCCGCGGCCACGCGTGGCGGCGCAGCGCCATGGCGAGCACCATCGCGACGGTCATGTTCGTGGCCATCACGATCGCGCCGATGTCCGCGCGCTCGAGCCAGGCGGCCGGCCACAGCGGGCCGAGCGCCACCATGCCGATGAGCATGGCGACGACCATTTCGACGTAGTGGCCGGCGAACCGGGCCAGCTTGCGGGCGGGGGTCCGGGTGGTTTCGGTGGTGGTCATGGTTCCCTCCAGGGTTCGTTCCCGGACGAGAATCGCGCCTGGAGGCCGTGCTGCCAGGTGCCGGAAGTCATGACCGGGGGTCACGGTCTAAAGCAGGCCGAGATCCCTCGCGCGCAGCGCGGCCTGGGTCCGGTCACGGGCGCCGAGCTTGCCCAGCACGTTGGTGACGTGGTTCTTGACCGTGCCTTCGGCGAGGAACAGCGCCGCGGCGATCTCGCGGTTGCTGCGGCCGTCGGCGAGCAGCCGCAGCACGTCGAGTTCGCGCTCGGACAGCGGCACCACCAGCGGCTGGGGCCGGGGCTCCGGCGCGTCCGGCAGCTGCGCGAACCGCGCCAGGACTTTCGCCGCCACCGACGGCTGCAGCACCGACTCCCCGCGGGCCGCGGCCAGCACCGCCTCGACCAGCCGTGCCGACGAGACGTCCTTCAGCAGGTAGCCGACGGCGCCCGCGCGAAGGGCGGCGAAGACGTCTTCGTCGTCGTCGAAGGTGGTCAGCGCGATGACCCGGGTACCGGGGTGCTCGACGCGCAGCCGCCGGGTCGCGGCCACGCCGTCGAGGACCGGCATCCGCAGGTCCATCAGGACGACGTCCGGAGCCAGCGAAGCGGTTTCGCGCAGGGCATCGGCGCCGTTCCCGGCTTCGCCGACGACGTCGATGCCGTCGTGGGTGGCGAGCAGGGTGGCGAGGGCTTCGCGGAACAGGGCCTGGTCGTCGACGAGCAGGACGCGGACCGGCGTCATCCGGGGATCTCCATGGTCAGGGCGCTGCCGCGGCCGGGGGTCGAGGTGAACGCGAGCTCGCCGCCGAGGTGGGCGGCCCGTTCCCGGAGCCCGACCAGGCCGAAGCCGGTCGGCGCGCCGCCGTCGCTGCCGCGGCCGTCGTCGCGGACTTCGACCCGGACCGCCGCGGCGGCGTAGCCGAGGACGACGTCCACGGTCTCGGCGCCGGCGTGCTTGCGGACGTTCGTCAGGCCTTCCTGCACCGCCCGGTAGAGCGCTTCGCGTTGCTCCTCGGGGAGCGGACGTTCGGTGCCGGTCACGGTGAGCCGGGCCGTGAGACCGGTCGCCGACGTCTCTTCCGCGAGGGCTTTCAGCGCCTCCGGCAGCGGCGGGACCAGCCTTGGCTCGCGCAGCGCCCGCACCGAGCGGCGCACCTCGGCCAGCGCGGTTTCGGCCTGCTCCTGCGCTTTCGCCAGGACGTCGTCGGCCTTGCCGGGATCGGTCGGCAGCACCGCCCGCGCGGCCTTCACCTGCATCTGGACGACGGTGAGCGAATGGCCGAGCCCGTCGTGGATGTCGCGCGCGACGCGGTTGCGCTCCTGCGCCGTCGCGAGGCGCTCCGCCTGGGCGGCGTGGTCGCGGAGTTTCGCGTGCGCTTCGGCGAGTTCGCCGCGCGAGCGCTGTTCCCGCAGCAGCAGTTCGGTGATGATCGCGGCGAACAGCACCGACATGAGCGTGCCGATCCCTTCCCGCAGTCCTTCGCCCAGCGACATCCCGAGGTGCACGAGCGGCACCACGGCGATCACGAGCCCGATCACGGGCCGCGGCAGGCGCAGCAGGACGCACTGGCTGACCAGCACGACCAGGAACAGCGTCGTCCCGACGCCGGCGTCGATCGTGAAGAGCACGAAGGCCAGGGGCAGCTGGACGGCGACGTAGGCCGCGCCCCACGCGAGCCGCTCGCGGCGGCGCACCCAGCCGAAGACCGCCGTCGCGAGCACGGCGAAGACCGCGCCGAGCGCGAGCGCGAGCCGGGGTTCCCCGGAGCCGAGGACCCCGAGCACGATCGAGAGGAAGGCGCCGCAGGTCAGTACCCCGAGGGCCCGGTTCATGCGGTCACTGTGGGGGCTGCGGGCTTCCGCGGTCAACCACGAAAGCGCTCACACGGCCGTTCGACGTGCCGGCGCTTACGCTGGAAACCACGGCGAGGCCGATACGGGGGTTTGACATCGATGTCAGTGCTCTGGGGCGTGTCCTTCGACGCCACTCCGCTGTCCGGGGTCGTGGTCGAGTTCCTCAAGACGGCGCACCGCTTCGCCGCTCGCGGGCACCGCGTCCACCTGGACCTCGGGTACGACATCAAAGCCGACAAGGGCGCGTTCTTCCGGCCCTACCGCGACGAGGCCGAGCTGCTGCCGGACTGGGTCACGCTCGACCGCGTCGAGGGGCTCGAGCAGATCCGGGGCTACGACCGCGAGTTCGTCGAAGCGGTGCTCACCCGGATCGTCCAAGCCGGTGACGACACGCTCCGGCCCGAAGCCGACCGGATCGCGAGCGAGCTGGCGGACCGGATCGTGGCCACCTGGGAACGCCTCGGCGTGACCGTGGTGATGGTGGAGAACGGGACCCTGCCGGAAAACCTCGCCTACACCGAGGCGCTGTACTCCGCGATCGACCGCTACGGCGCCCGCCACCGGCTCGGCCGGTTCGTGTTCTGGCGCGACCACGACCTGATGTGGCAGAGCGAACCCGGGATCGCCAAGTACGGCACGTTCCCGTACCCCGGTGTCCCCGCGCCGCGGAACTCCCCGCACATCCACTACTTCGCCCTGCACGAGCAGGCGAAGGCGCGCACGCTGGAGTGGGTCCCGGAGCTGGCGAACATCGACGTCCTGCCCAACTCCTTCGCCATCGCCCCCGCGCGGATCGACGAGCGCAACGCGGCTTTCCGGCGTGACCACGGCATTCCCGACGGCGTCCCGCTGCTGGCCCGGATCACCCGGATCATCCCGCAGAAGCGCATCGACCGGGACCTCCACCTGCTGACCCTGCTGCCGGACGCGTGGCTGTTCGTCGCCGGCGACGTCGGCGAGACGCCCACCGAGCACGCCCGGCTCGTCGATCTCGCGAACCGGCTGGGGGTGCGTGAGCGCGTCGTGTTCGGCGGCTGGCTGACCCCGTACGACACCGCGGTCCCCGGCCGGTACTCCGTGCGCGACCTCCTCGCCCACACGACCGTCGTGTCCTTTCTGACCTCTTACGACTACGAGAGCTACGGCAACCCGGTCAGCGAGGCGATCGCCTCCGGGACGCCGTACATCACCAGCGGGTACGAGCTGTACGACGTCGTCTACGGCAGCTTCCGGGCGCCGGTGCTGGACATCCGGGCCCGCGACCTGCCGGACGCGGCGTTCGCGCGCGAAGTCGCCGAGCTGATCACCGACGAAGGGAAACGGGCCGAAGTGGTGCGGGTGAACTCGGAACTCGGGCAGGCGCGGTTCGGCGCGCGGGTCGTCGACGAGCTGGTGGACCGGCTGTACCCGCCGCCGATGGGCGCGGCGACGCGGCTGAGCGTCGTGCTGCCGGTGTACAACGAGGCCGCGAACCTCCCGGAGGTGCTGCGGACGCTGCACGACCAGCGCGACGGCGACGCACCCCTGGACAAGAGCCGGTACGAGGTCGTGCTCGTCGACAACAACTCGACGGACGACACCGTGGCCGTCGCGCACGCCTTCGCGGCCGCGCACCCGGACCTGGCCCTGCACGTCATCCACGAACCCGAACAGGGCGTTTCGTGCGCGCGGCGAGCCGGAATGGACTTCGCCGCCGCCCGCAGCCGGAACCGGCCCGACAGCGACCCGGGGGAGCGGTACTACCTCGTCTCCGCCGACGCGGACTGCCGGGTCGACCCGCACTGGCTGAGCGAGCTGTTCGCCGCGATGGAGTCGAGCAAGGCCGCCATCGGCGTCTGCGACTACTACTACAACGCCGGGCACTTCACCGGGCGGCCGCGGCTGTGGGACGCGATCCAGCGGACCCTGCGGTGCCGCGCCGTCACGTTCGCGCTCTTCGGCGGCTTCCCCGACGGCAAGGGCTTCGCCGTCGAGCGCGACGCCTACGAGCGCGCCGGCGGCATCGAGATCTTCTACCAGCTGCAGGACGGCGAGTTCGTCAACCACCTCTCCGACGACTGGGACTTCGGGATCAAGGTCGCCAGCGGCGGCGACGCCATCACCTACGCGCCGCGCTCGCGCGTCGAGATCAACCCGCGCCGCGTCGACCACGCCATCGACGAGGTCATCGCCGGCCGGGCCTACGGCTCGGACGGCATCATCGTCATGCGCGACATCCGCCCGTCGGCGCCGCCGGTGCCCACCGACCTCACCGAAGCCGAGGCCAAGCAGGCCTGGGAGTTCTCGATCAAGGACTTCACGCCGAAGAACACCATCCTGCCGGTGCTGCTGACGCCCGCGCTGCTGGAGGACGACGCCGTCATCGCGTTCTTCGGCCACGACCTGGCCGCGCGGCTGGCCCGGCGGATCAGCGAAATCCGGCACGAGATGCGGGTCGTGGACTTCACGCCGATCCACGCCTACAAGACGCCGTCGTACCGGCTGTACTTCGAGTTCGCCGACGAGCTGTTCGCCTGCCTGCGGCGGCACGTCGGCGAGGACATCGGGTACCCGCCGCCACTGCCGCCGTGCCTGGCGGCGGTGCCGGCCGCGCGGTTCGCGGAATTCGTCCGCTACTACTGCGAGGACCGCGAGTCGGGCGAAGCCCACAACTACTTCGGCAACGGAGGGGTGTTCTGATGACCCTGGGCTACGAAGAAGCGGTCGGCTCGCTGCACGCGATCGACCCCGCGTGGCCGCGTCCCGGCGTGCTCGACGTGCTCGAAGCGCCCGAGAACCGGCACCTGCTCGACTTCGTGCAGGAAGACCCGTTCGGGGCGCACGTGTTCCCCGGCAACGAGCCCGGCTCGCCGCCGGAGTTCCTGCGCGACCTGGACGCGCAGCTGGCGTCCTCCGGGCCGATCCACCTGTGGTCCTACATCCCCACCTGCGCCTACCGCTGCCGGTTCTGCCAGTACCCGGTGGTGCTGGTCAAGGGCAAGATCGAGAAGGCGGCGCACTGGGTCGACCTCAACATCGCCGAGGCGCGGCTGTGGCTCGACGCCGTGCCGAACCTGGCGGGTGCCGAAGTGGGGGAGTTCAACGTCTTCGGTGGCACGCCGTCGCTGCTGCCGGAGCCGGAGATCCGGCGCCTGCTGGAGTTCTACCGCTCGCACTTCGGGTTCACCGACCGCACGACGATCCGCTTCGAAGGCGACCCCAGCACGTTCACCCCGGCCAAGCTCGAGCTGCTGCGGGAGCTGGGCTGCACGAAGCTCTCCAGCGGGGTCCAGTCGTTCGACGACCACGTGCTGGCGCTGTGCGGGCGCGAGCACACCGCGCAGATGTGCGTCGACTTCGTCCGGAACGCCACCGCGGCGGGCTTCGAGTGGGTCAGCATCGACCTCATGTACGGCCTGCTCGACCAGACTCTCGACAGCGTCCGCCGCGACCTGGACGTCGTGCTGGACAACGAAGTCACCGCGGTGGTGTGCACGAAGCTGCACCTGGCGTCCTACAGCGACACCCGCACCGGCGTCACCGGGGAGAAGCCGGCCGCGTGGCAGCTGCCGTCCTACCGGGACAAGCTGGTGCGCGACGGGCACCGCTGGCCGACGCTCGGCGAGCAGTACCAGATGCGGGAGCTGCTCACCGACGGCCTGCGCGCGGCCGGGTACACCGAGCACCCGACGATGTACTTCGCCCGCGACGGCCTCGGGCCGGAGAAGTGGAAGTCCATCATGGTCGACCAGGACAAGCAGGAGGCCGAAGTCGCGATCGGGCTGGGCGGCAGCTCGAGCTGCCGCGCGTCCGAGGCGATCACCGACGTGAACTCCCGCCGCTACGCCGAAGCCGTGCTCGCCGGCCGGATCCCGCTGGGGTCGGCGACGCGGTTCACCCCCGAGGCGCAGGAGGCCCGGGCCGTCAAGATGGCGCTCACGACGTTGCGGCCGGTGCGGGATTCCGTGCACACCGCGCGGTTCCCGGGGCGGTCGCTGTTCGCGGAACCGTGGCTGGGCAAGTTCCGTTCGCTGGCTTCGCGGGGCCTCGTCCGGTTGCGGCCGGGCGTCGTCGAACTGACCCCGGCCGGGGAAGTGCTCGTCGAGGCGATCATCACCACCGAACTCTGAAGATCACTGCATCGGGTGACACAAGCCTCGCGGGGACCGAGCCCGGCAGGCAGCATGGGTTGCGGATCTGCCCGTACCGAGATCGGAGCCCGGATGAACCGAACCGTGACGGGACAGCGGCTGGCGGGAGCGGCCGCGCTGGCGGTGCTCGCGGCGGTGGTGGTCGCGACACCCGCCCGAGCCGACTACTCCCTGGCCGACACGAACTACGCGGGCACGCAGATCGCCCGCCACGAAGGCGTCCGGGGCACCCCGCGGACCGACCCGCCCGGGCAGACCCTCGGGCACGACGTCAGCGGGCACCAGGGCCCGGTCGACTGGGCCGCCGCGGCCGCCGCCGGGGCGAAGTTCACCTACGTCAAGGCGACCGAGGGCACCGGGTTCGTCAACCCGCAGTTCGGGCAGCAGTACGACGGCGCGCACGCGGCGGGCATCATCCGCGGCGCCTACCACTTCGCCCGCCCGGACGTCTCGGGCGGCGCCCAGCAGGCGGAGTACTTCATCGCCAACGGCGGCGCCTGGCGCGCGGACGGCACCACGCTGCCCGGCGCGCTCGACATCGAGTACAACCCGTACGGCGACGTCTGCTACGGCAAGAACCCGGCCGACCTGACGGCGTGGATCGCGGACTTCACCCGCACGTACCTGGCGAAGGTCAAGCGCAGCGCGTTGATCTACACGAGCACGGCCTGGTGGAAGCAGTGCACCGGCAACACGGCCCGGTTCGGGAACACCGATCCGCTGTGGCTGGCGCGGTACGGCCCGGACGTCGGCGAGTTGCCGGCGGGGTGGGAGAAGCAGAGCATCTGGCAGTTCGCCCGTGGCGGCAGCCTGCCGGGGGACCAGAACTACTACAACGGCCCGATCGGCCGGGTGCAGGCGCTGGCCAAGGGTTAGCGCCCGCGCCGGCGCAGGTCGGGCCACGGCGGCCGGTGCACCATGGCGATCCCGGTGAGGGTGGCGGCGACCAGCCCGATGCCGATGCCCAGCAGGGCGACGCGCGTGGCGTCGACGGCCGGTTCCCACCTGGCCTGGCCGTCGCGGACCGCGAACACGCCGACCGGCCGGTGGACCGGGATCACCGTCGTCCCGTCCGGGGTTTCGTACGGATCGCCGAAGGTGCGGGGTTCGGTCATGCCGCCATCGAACCGGAGACCGCCGCCGCTGACAAGATCGGACAAAACCTTGTCCCTTCCGTGACCGGCTGCCTACGATCGGCGGGAGCTGTCCACCGCTCGTCCATTGTGGACTCGGGAGGCGTCGTGCGCAGGATCGCCGTTCTCGCTGCGGTTTCCGTGGCCGTGGCCGCCGTCGTCTCCGCTCCGGGGGCCGCCGGGGCCGCGCGGACGTGGTTCACGTCGTGGGCGCAGTCGCAGGACGGGCGGGCGGACACGGCGGTCACCGGCCAGTCGCTGCGGATGATCACCCACCTCAGCCAGGGTGGCGACGCGGTGCGCGTCCGGTTCCAGAACACCTTCGGCACCGGGCCGCTGACCATCGGGCACGCCACCGCCGGGCCGAGCGCGGGCGGCGCCGCCGTCACCGGGGTCCGCGACCTGACCTTCTTCGGGCGGCACGCCGTCACGATCCCGGCGGGCGGTGAGGTCTGGAGCGACGAGACGAGGCTCGTGACGCGCCCGGACTCCGACCTCGCGGTCAGCATGGCGGTCGAGGGGAGCGCCGTGCCCGGCCGCCACGGCGCGGCGCTGCGCGACAACTACCTCACGCCGCCGGGCTCGGGCGACCACGCCGGCGATGCTTCGGGCGGCGCCTTCACGGCCACGGTGGGCGCCACGTACGTCGTCAGCGCCGTCGACGTGCACAACGCGGCTCTGCGGGGCGTCGTCGTCCCGTTCGGCAGCTCGGTCGTCGACGGCATCGGCAGCACCAACTGCGGTCCCGGCTGCACCGAGCTCGGCACGAACCGCCGGTGGACCGACGACCTGGCGCGGCGGATCGTCGCTTCGTCCGCGCAGCTCGCCGTCGCCAACGCCGGCGTCTCGGGCACGACGAGCGCCCGGTCGTGCCCGGGGATGCCGCCGTCGGTCGCGGGCCTGGACGCGGCGAGCCGCCTGGACCGGGACGTGCTGGCGCTGCACGGCGTCACGGCCGTCATCTACTACTACGGCACCAACGACCTCGCGTACGGCTGCGACGCGGCGACGATCCTCGACAGCTACCGCGCGGTGTTCGCGCGGCTGCGGGCGGCCGGAATTCCGGTGTACGTCACGCCGAGCACGCCGAGGCCGGGGTACAGCGACCAGGCGAACCTCGCCCGGCACGAGATCGCGTTGTTCGTCGAGCGCTGGAACACCTGCGGCGGCACGTGTTCCGGCGTCGTCGACTTCGACACGGTGCTGGCGGATCCGCTGAAGCCGAACAGCATCCTGCCCGCCTACGACAACGGCGACGGCATCCACGCGAACGCCGCCGGCCAGCAGGCCTTGGCCGATTTCGTCTCGGTGCCGATGCTCACCCGATCCGGGCCGGTCGGCCACACGATGGGGTGAGCCGGCGAGTCGGAACAGCGGGACTGTGCGTGCCGGTCAGCAGAGTACCTCCGGTGATGAACGAGTCGATGGACGACGCCGGGTGCTGCCTGCTGTCGGTGGCCTGGAACGTCGCCCCGCTGGCCGAAGGACCGCCCGGCTCCCGCCGCGGCGACCTGCGGCGCACGGTCGAGGCGGTGTGCCGCACCGCCGGCCACGGCGCCCGTGACTGGGCCGCGCGGCACGGGGCGGGCACCGAAGCGCAGTACCGGCCGTTCCTGCAGCTCGCCGACGTCGCCTACGAGATCGCGACGCTCCTGCTGCTGGTGGAGGACTTCCTGGTGCCGGACCTGGAGCGGGAACACCGCCGCTGGGCGGAGATCGAGGAGCTGACCGGCCGGCTGACCGAGCTGTCCGAGTGGACGGCGGCCTTCCTCTTGTCAGGCGCACCCTTACGGCTGTAAGGTCACGCCTGACAAAGGAGGTCTTTCGATGAGTACTGCGGTGTTCGCGCGCTGCTCGTTCTGTTCGAAGCCCAACACGGAAGTGGACACCCTGGTCGCCGGCCCGGGCGTGTTCATCTGCGACGGGTGTGTGCAGCTGTGCGTGTCGGTGATCGAAGGCAAGCCGGCGGACGTGCCCCTCATCGCGCCGTGGGAGCACGACCTGCCGCTGGAGCAGGTGCTTTCGAACCTGCGCCCGGTCTCGGTGGCGAGCACCCAGGTCCAGGACAACCTGGCGGCCTGGGTGGGCAAGGCACGCGCCCTGGGCGGAACGTGGACCCAGATCGGCGAGGCGCTGGGCATGACCCGCCAGTCGGCGTGGGAGCGGTTCGCCCAGACCGCGGCCCGCTGAGCAGCGGTCTCGCTCAGTCGCCGGTCCCGCCGTCGACGCCTTGAGGTCGACGGCGGAAGGACTCGATCAGTTCCCGGGTGGGGGAGCCCAGGCCGGTGACCGTGTTGTAGCCGGGGGCGTGGACGAGGTTCGAGTCCGCGTATTGCCCCGGCGTGATCAGGTCGACGAACCCGTGCTTCACGACCGCGAACGCCACCGTATCCGGCGTCCCGGCGGGGTTGTCGGCGATGGCGTGGTAGGCCGACCGGGGGCGGGCGTAGAGGGCCGGGTTCGCGAAGCCGAGGAAACCGTGTGCCTGGACCAAGAGGGCCTCGACCCCGGCGAAGGCCGGTGAGGACAGGCTCGTGCCGCCCCCGTTGCCCACCTTGTAGGACAGGCTGCCGTCGAGGTTGTAGTCGGTTTCCCCGACGAGCAGGCACAAGTCGGGGTCCGCCAGGGCGGCGACGTCGGGCACCGTGCGCATCGCCGGTGCTCCGGCGAACGACGCGAGTACGACGCCGCGCTGGTAGAACGGCTGCGGGAACACGGTGCTGGTCCCGCCGCCGGAGGCCTTGCCCTGATAGCCGGGCAGCTCCGCTTCCCACGAGCTGCCGTCGCCGGACAGCGGCACTTCGTCGGTGGCCCAGCCGATTTCCCACCGGTACGAGTTGCCGGGCCCGATCGCCAGCGTGGTGCCGCCGACCGCGGTCACCCACGGGCTGGACGCCGGGTACTCGACGGTCCGGATGCCGTCGTCGGTGCCGCCACCGCCGGAGCGGGCCCGGGAACCCACCACGAAGGCGATGTTCGCCTCCGGGGCGATCGCGTGGGCGGCCTGGACGTCCATGGCGAACTCGCCGCTGGCTTCCTCGGGCCGGACGTCGGCCGGGACGTAGGCGGTGAACTGGCCGGGGGCGAACGGCGGCTCGCCGTGCTCGGTCGCGAAGCGGTCGGCGTCGGGCAGGGCGTTGATCTCGTTGCCGATGCTGACGATCCCGATCCTCACGCCCTTGCCGGTGAGGCCGGTCCCGGTGATCCCGTAGGCGTCGCGCACCTGCCGCGGCGTGTACCCGCACGGCGCCCATTGCGCGGGGTGCCCGTAGGCGGGCGGGAGGTCGGTGGCCGGGGTGTCGCCGTAGCGGGCCGGGCAGGGGCTGGTGGGCGCCCCTCCCGAGGTGGCGCGAGAGGCCGTCCGGGACCCGGTCCCGGGCGGCGGACCGGAGGGGCGGGAGCCCGTCACGGCGGTGAGGCCGGTGACGGTCAGGACGTCCCGCCCCACCGCCGCGGGCACCGTGACCGGATCCACCGCCGCCCGGAACGGGGTGCCGTAAAGGGTGTAGTTGTCGAAGCGGGTGCCGAACGCCTCGGCCGCCTGCGCGACCGTGCCCTGGGCGACGACGGCCTGGGAGCCGGCGCTGACGATCGACAGGCCGGTGCCGCGCAGCCACTCGCTGACCGCGTCGATGCGGTGCTGCGCCGGCCCGAAGCGGGCGCGGGTCTGCTCGGGGGTCAGGTAGTGGCCGTAGCGGCGATCACGCGGGTCCGACACCGTGCGGGCGTAGGCGGCCAAGCTGCGGGAGTCACCCGCGAGGAACACCTGGGCGGTGACCCGGGGCCGCCGGATCGGCCGGCCCGGTGTCGGTCCCGTCGTGGACCACGTGGGTGGACCGGGTGCCCTCGAGCCCGCGGACCGGTACTCGTGACGGTGTGCCCGCGAACGCCGGCGCGGCGGGCATGATCACGGTCGCGATCACCACGCTGACCAGCAAGCTCGTGCGCTGTCGTCGGCTCCGCACCGGCTGTCCTTCCCTGGGGGTCTTCGGGACGGTCAGCACGCGACCCGCTTACCGTCCGCGATCTGGACGCGGAGGACGCCGAGCCCCCGGGAAATGTGGCTGCGGACGGTTCCCACCGCGCACCCGAGCACCTCGGCGATCTCCCTGTCGTCGAGGTCTTCGTAGAAGCGCAGGACGATCGCGGCCCGCTGCGCCCGCGAGAGGCCGGTCAGCAGCCGGGCGAGCCGGTCGGCGTCGGCGATCCGGTCCGCGTGGTCAGGAACGGCCGCTTCGCCGAACTTCGTGACGTCCGGCACGGTCTGCACCGAGCGCTGGTACCAGCGGCGTCGCCACGAGAGGTAGCCGTTGACCACCATCTTCCGCAGGTACAGATCCGGCCGGTCGGCCGCGGCCACCCGGCGCCACAGCTGGTGCGCGCGCACCAGCGCGTCCTGCACCACGTCCTGCGCCAGCTCGCGGTCGCCGGTCAGAACGGCCGCGAACCGCACCAGGTCGGGCAGCTGAGCACGCGCGAACTCTTCGAAGTGCACATCAAGTCAGATGCCGAGACCCCGGCACATTGTTGCACTCCTGCCGGAAATTCCCGGCGAGCCGGGTAGCGCTTCCGGAAACTCGGACGCCGGCGCAACAGATTGGCGAGCAGCCGCATCTTAAGTGTGTGCGGTTCGAAGGGGTCTCCCCGGGGAGCCACGGCCCGGGGCTGAGCTGAATGGGGGTCGTCCGATGATGTCCGAACCAGGCGCCAGTTCCCGGAGAGCGGTGTTGAAGTACCTCGGCGCGGGCGGTGGCGTGGTGGCCGCGAGCGCCGCGCTGGCCGCGTGCACCGGTGTCCAGCAGGCCCAGAACGGCGGGCGTTCCGGGCCGTTCCCGGGCAATCCGGGGTGGCGGTTCGTGTTCGTCAACCACGTCACCACCAACTCCTTCTTCGTCCCGACCCGGTCCGGGCTCGCCGACGCGGCGGCGTTGCTCGGCGTGCCCGAGCCGCAGTGGACCGGCTCGGAAAACGGCAATGTCGCCCAGATGGCGAGCGCGATGGAAACCGCGATCAACAGCAAGGTCGACGGCATCGCCATCGCGCTGACCGACGACCACGCCTTCGTCGACCTCACCAAACGCGCGCTGGGCCAGGGCATCCCGGTGATCGCCTACAACGCCGGTGCGGCCGGCAACTACCCGCTCGCCTACGTCGGGCAAGACCTGTACCTGTCCGGATTCCGGATGGGACAGCGCATCGCGCAGAAGATCACCTCCGGGGACATCCTGGTCGGCATTTCCCAGCCGGGCGGCAACAACGTCCAGCCGCGGCTGGACGGCATCACCGACGCGCTGAAGCAGGCCGCGCCCGGCGTCCGCGTCCAGTCGGTGAACACCGGGGCCGAGCAGGCCGGCGAGCTGAACGCGATGACCGCCGCGTACACCGGGAACGCCGGCGCGAAGGGGATCTACGCGGTCGACGCCGGCAGCACCGCCGCGTGCGCGAAGCTGATCGCCGACCGCGGCCTGTCGGGCCGGGTCGGTGCCGGCGGATTCGACTTGCTCGACGACACGGTCGCCGGGGTCAAGGGCGGCGCGCTCGACTTCACCATCGACCAGTCCCCGTACCTTCAAGGGTTCTTGTCCGTGCTCTACCTCTACCTGTTCCGGCTGTCCGGCACACTGGTCGCGCCGCCGGCCACCGACACCGGCCTCACGTTCGTCACCAAGGAGAACGTCGGCCCGTACGCGACGGCCCACAGCCGGTTCGAGGGCGGCGACAACAAGGACGTCATCGGGATGCCGGGCGCGATCCCGCTGCCGCCGGCGTCGGTGCCGGGCCGGTAGCGGGGGAACGTCGATGAGACCGTTGCTGCTGGGCGTGATGCGGGTCAAGGAACTCAGCATCCTGCTGGTCACGATCGCCGCCGGAAGCTACTTCACGGTGACCAGTGACGCGTTCAATTCCCTGGACAACTACCAGACGATCGCCCAGTACGTCGCCCCGTGGGCGATCATCGCCGCGGGGCAGGTGATGCTGCTGATCTGCGGCGAAATCGACCTCTCCGCCGGGTTCGTGTTCACCCTCGCCCCGTTCATGCTGATGCAGTTCTTCGTCAACGGCTGGCCGCTGTGGCTGGCACTGCCCGGCGCGATCGTGGTGAGCACCCTGGTCGGATTGGTGAACGGACTGATCAGGACCCTGCTCGACATCCCGTCGTTCATCACCACCCTGGGGACGGCGTTCCTGTTGCAGGGCTTGGTCCTGATCATCTCCAACGCCCGCCCGGTCGGTGCGCCGAAGGACAGCTGGGTGGTCGCCGCCTTCGGGGGGACGCGCTGGACGGAGTTCCTGTGGGCGGCCGGGGTGGTCGTCGTGATGCAGGTGGTGCTCTCGGCGACCCGGTTCGGCATCCACACCCAAGCCACCGGCGGCAACCCGGTCGGCGCCGCGGAGTCCGGTATCGCGGTGAACCGCGTGAAGGTGGTCAACTTCGCGATCACCAGCACCCTGGCGGGGCTCGCCGGCATCCTGCAGGGCACCCGGGTCGGCTCGTACGACCCGACCAACGGCGGGTTCACCACGATGTTCTTCGCGGTCGCGTCGGCCGTGATCGGCGGCACGGCGCTGCTCGGCGGATCCGGCACGGTGGTCGGCGCGTTCCTCGGCGCGCTGCTGCTCGGCATCGTGTTCGACGGGTTCAACCTGACCGGGGTCAGCGCGAACGCGTTCAACCTGGTCCTCGGTGCCGCCATCCTGGTCGCGATGGTGCTCAACGTGACGCTGATCGTGGTGCGCAAGCGCGCCGGATCCCGGGAGCTGACATGACCGCCGACGTCATCCGGGTCGAGGGCGTCAGCAAGCAGTTCGGCCCGGTGACCGCGCTCGCCGACATCACCCTGCACGTGCGGCGCGGCGAGGTCCTCGGGCTCATCGGGGACAACGGCGCCGGGAAGTCGACGCTGATCAAGATCCTCACCGGCTACCACCAGCCCGACGGCGGCCGCATCCTGTTCGAAGGCGAGCCGGCCACGCTGAGGTCCGTGGTGCACGCGAGGTCACTGGGCATCGAAACGGTGTTCCAGGACCTGGCGATGGTCGACGACCTGCCCGTCTACCTGAACCTGCACCTGAACCGCGAACTGACCCACCACCCGCTCCCGTTCCTGCGACGCCGCGAAATGAAGCACCGCGCCCGCGAGGCCCTCGACTCGATCGGCATCAGGATCCCGTCGGTGACCGCCGAAGTGGGCATGCTGTCCGGAGGCCAGCGCCAGGCGATCGCGGTGGCCCGCTCGGTGTATTCGAAGGCGAAGCTGCTGCTGCTCGACGAGCCACTCGCCGCGATGGGCGCGAAGGAAAGCGCGGTGATCCTGCGTTTGCTGCAGGAGCTGAAACGCCGCGGCGACATCGCGATCATCCTCATCGCCCACAACTACGGCCAGGTGATCGACGTCTGCGACCGGGTGAACCTGCTGCAGCACGGCAAGATCACCTTCGACCGCCCGGCCGCGGAGACGTCGGTGGCCGAGCTCCTCGACCTGGTGAACGCGGAATACCGCCTCGACGGACAGTCCTAGTGCCAGCCGAGCTCGGCCAGCTGGTTCGCGGCTTTGCCCGGCACCCAGAAGCTCACCTTGTCCAACCGGCCCGACTCGGTCCGGAACTTGAAGCCGTAGCTGAACGGGCCACGCACCCGCCGCAGGCCGATGACCTCGGCGCGGGCGATCCGGATCGGCATCAGGATCTGGACGCGCAGCTCGATCTGGTCTCGGCTGACCAGCAGGCTGGCGAACGGCCACGTCGCGCCCATGCCGTTCACCCGGGCCCCGCCCCGCAGGACGAGGTCGTAGTCCTCGTCCCGCAGCGCGACGATCCGGCGTGCGTACTCCGGCGCCGGAGGCGGTACCTGGCCGAGCCCTCCGGTCTTCTCCCGCCACCGGGTCCCGACGAACACCGTCGTCACCAGGAGTGCGCAGATCGCCAGCAGGACGATCCCCATTTCCGCACGAGGGCTCATCGGCGTTTCTCCCGCATCACCGGCGAAGTATCTCAGCCGGACGGATTCGCCGGCCAGTTTCAGACCGTCGGGAATTGAACGACGTGCCCGAGAAGCTGCTGAACACCACCTCGGCGCCGTGCTCCTGAGTCACCGTGACGGCGCCGGCCTCGAGGCTCGGATGTGCTGCGCGGCGACGTAATCATGGTCTAACTTGCCGCCGTGGACCACCGGACCGCGTGAGTGTGGCCGTCCGCTGTGGTGGCGTAGCCCGCTGCCTGTCCGTTGTCGCTGACAGCAGTGGCGTTGGCGTCCTTGCCGTCCGCAAGCGGGGCCAGTGGCGAGACCGTGCCGTCGGTGTCCCACCGCGCGGCGTGCCCGGTGTTGCCCGAGGTGAACGACCTGCCGACCATCACCCCGGAGGCCGCGATGCCTGACGCCCAGCTGGTGGCATCCCCTGGCAACGGGT
The DNA here is from genome assembly GCF_042881395.1 of Amycolatopsis sp. NPDC058278. Classification (NCBI taxonomy): domain Bacteria; kingdom Bacillati; phylum Actinomycetota; class Actinomycetes; order Pseudonocardiales; family Pseudonocardiaceae; genus Amycolatopsis; species Amycolatopsis sp. NPDC058278. The sequence goes on from NZ_JBHVXZ010000111.1 coordinate 16,565, forward strand.
TCAGCAGGGTGATGGCTCCGGCGCTGTCCCAGCGCGCGACGCGAGAGGTGTCCGTCGTCTCGTAGCCGGCGACCACGCCGTCGTCGTTGATCGCGGTGGCGATGCTGGTCGACGAGCCGGACCCGATGCCCAGCGTGGCGATGGTGCCGCCCGGGGCCCACTGCACGGCCCTGGTGCCGGGGCAGCAACCGTAGGAGTAACCGACGATCGCGCCGGTGTCGTTGATCGAGTTCGCCTGACTGCTGTGCTGGCCGGGAAGGGTACCGAGGTTGTCGATGGTGCCGTCGACGTTCCACCGCACCGCGTGCCGGACGCCGTCCGGCTGCTGGGAGTAGCCGACGACGACGCCGGCGGAGTTGATCCCGCGTGCCTCGCTGGCGATGTCACCGGGCAGCGTGCCCAGGTCGTCGATCGTGCCGTCGAGGTTCCAGCGCACGGCGTGGGTGTGGAAGTTGTACTCCGCATCCCGCATGCTGCCACTGCCGGCGATGACACCGGCGTCGTTGATGGCCTGCGCCGTGCTGCTCACTCCGGTGGGCAGCATCCCGAGATCATTGACGGTGCCGTCCGGGTTCCAGCGTGCAGCGTGGTTGCCGAGGCCGACCGAGGACTCGCCGACGACGGTTCCACTCGAGTTGATCGCGAAGGCGAAGCTGTAGCTGCCGCCCGGCAGGACGCCGAGATCGGTGATCTGCGTGGTGGCCGTGGCCGGCGCTGGAAGGACGACAGTGCCCGCCAGTAACGTGACGAGGCTGCCGGCCGCCAGGATGCCGACGCGCGAAAGTACTCGTGGACGTGCCATGGACGATCCCCCCAGACGTGACGCGTGCCGCTTGCCCGCACACGGTTTCGTTGCACACCAAGTCAAACGTTAACCAGCCGCAGGGGCAATCCGTCATTCGCCGTAACGCGATTTGGCCCTCGTCGGTGACCTTGCGCCGGCGGCCTGACCGTTCAGCCGCCGCCGGCAGGTGGCACCGGACGCGCCGAACAGTGCGGTGGGCAGGTGGTTCCAGCCGATGCCGGCCTGCTGGGCGAGTGCTACCTCAAGCGGTAGGCACGGATGATGGTCTGGGCGACCGTGTTCCCCTTCCGGTCCGCCGCCGTTGCCTTGAACGACACGAACGCGCCCTGAGCCGGGTGCCACAGCTGGGCGAGCCAATGGTCGCCGGTGCGCAGGAGCGGTGCCGGCAGCCATGTCTTCCCGTCGTCGTAGGACACCTGCGCCGCCGGCTCCGTCAGCGCGGCCTGCTGGTCGGTGTGCTCGAGGTACACCGGTACCAGGAAGCCGGTGCCGGCCGGGGCCTGGTTCCGGTCGTCCAGCGCGGGCGCGAACCGCACGGCCATCAGCGGCAGCGGTTCGGCTCCGGCTCCCGTGACGTGCCCGGACCGGAAGGTCCAGTCGGCGCTGACCGTGGTGGACAGATCCGCCGGACCGTTGCGGACGGACTCGGTGTGCAACCGGTAGGCGGCTTCTTCCGGCGGCAGCGTGAATTCGCTGCGGCCGGCCCACGGGTACCCGGCGAGCTGCCGGCCGTCACGGTAGAGCGCGGTGGTGCCCGACTCCGCGTTCGCCGCCTGGCCGTAGTGGCCTTCGCCCCGGTCGCTCAGCAACCACAGGTCGAAGTCCGCCGTGTCGCCCAGCCGGCTCGCCCATTTCGCGGGATCACCCGGGTACCGCGGGAACGACGGCCCGAAGACCCCCGAGTTCCACCGTTCGACCACGGACCGACCACGCCGGTACGTCTTCGGCACGCTCTGGGCGGAGGTCTGGTACTCGTGGCCCGTGGACTGGTCGAAGTAGCTCTCCCACGGCGTGTCCGGGCTGTAGTACTCCTGGAGCGTGAAGGGAAGGGCGGCCGTCACCATCGAGTCTCGGGTGCCCGTTTGACCGGGACCGGTGCTCGAGTGCTCCGACCGGACGGAAGCCAGGTCACGATCGGCGAAGCGCCGCACCAGCCCGGTGGGCACCTTGCCCTGCTCGGACCACCGGAGGTGGTAGAGGTACGGGCTGTTGCCGAAGCCGCCTTGCCCGTCGGGCCGGGCGAGGAGCGCTTCCGCGGTGTAGGTGAAGCCCTTCGCCGTCGTCGTCGAGGGACGTACCCACGTCCGGCCGAACGCGCCGGAGTTCCGGGCCCACGTCGTGCCGGTCGGGATCGCGCGTTCGAAGGTCAAGGTCGACTCCCCGTCCGCGGCATCGGGGCGATCGACGACCATCCCGGCGGGTTCGGCCGTTCGCGCGTCGAAGGTCAGCTCCCCGTCCGCCTGCACGGTGATCTCGGGTTCGGGGAAGTGCGCGGCGATCAGTTCGCCGGCGGCGTTCCGTCCGAAGACGTCGGTCAGGAGGAAGTAGCGGCCTCGTGGCAGGCGGACCACCGCCGAGGAGACACCCCCGAGGTTTCCGGGGTAGCCCTTGGGGCGATCGAGGTCGACGAACCAGTAGTTGTTGCTCCGGGCCGCGGGATTGCCCTGCCAGTCGACGAAGGTCAGCTTGACGTCGTAGCTCTCCGCCTCACGCTGGACCCCGACCGGCGTCCGCACCGTGCTGCCGGCACCGACGGCGACGAGGACCCCGCCATAGGTCCCGTCCGGGCTGTCGACTCCGGTGTCGGCGGCGAACGTGGCCGCGGCCTCTCCGCCGGCGGGCACCGTCAGCCGGCCGGGGGAGACGGTGAACATCCCGTCCGGAGCCCGCTTGCCCGTGCTGTCGCGGACATCGGTGCCCAAGTCCAGGGTGACCGGCACGGACCCGCTGTTCCGGTAGGTGACGGTGGCGGTCAGCGGCCGATCGTCGGTGTGCGGCCACCGCGCCACCCCGAGGGAAAGACTGGCCGGGGCGGCCTGCACCGGCTGGCCGACTGCCCGGGCGACGTCGACCCGGCCCGCGCCCTGCTGGTAGACCGACAGGCCGTCACGGGGCTTCGCGCTGTTCATCAATCCCGACTTCAACCGGGCGGCGGGCCAGTCCGGGTGCTCGCCCGCGAGCAGCGCGGCCGCGCCGGCCACGTGGGGAACCGCCATCGACGTGCCGGACAGCGAGACGTACTTCTCCGCCGCCGGCGTGCCGATCCGCCCGTTCGCCGCGCGGGCGGCGACGATGGCGACTCCGGGTGCGGTCAGATCGGGCTTGATCGCTCCATCACCCGGCCGCGGGCCGCGGCTCGAAAAATCGGCCAGCTCGTCCTCGCGGTCCACCGCCCCGACGGTCAGGGCCGCGTCGGCGATTCCGGGGCTGGTGAGGGCCCCGTTCGGGCCCTTGTTCCCGGCGGCGACGACGAACAACGCGCCCGACTGCGCCGTCAGGCGGTTCACCGCGGCCGAGAGCAGATCGCCGCCCTTGCCGCCGCCGGCCGGCCCGCCGAGGCTCATGGTGACGATCTTGGCGCCGGCCGCGGCCGCCCACTCCATCCCGGCGATGATCTCGGATTCGGTGCCGTCACCGCTGTCGTCGAGCACCTTGCCCACCAGCAGCCGGGTATCGGGCGCGACCCCCTGGTACGCACCGCCGGACGCGGCGCCACTGCCGGTGACGATCGACGCGACGTGCGTGCCGTGCCCGTACCTGTCGTCGGTGCCGCCGGGGCTGCCGGTGAAGTCGCGGGCGTCGGCGACCGCGTCCGCCAGATCCGGGTGGGTGGCGTCGATCCCGCTGTCGAGCACCGCCACCGTCGTCCCGGCGCCGGTGTACCCGGCTCGCCACGCCTGCGGAGCGCCGATCTGGGGCACGCTGTGGTCGAGATCGGCCCGCACCGGGCCGTCGAGGGAGACGCGCCGGACGTCGGAGGGCCGCGTACGCACCTCCGCCCAGACCGCCGAAACGGACTTCTTGTCCGCCCGCACCGCCGTCGCGTCGACACTGGGCAGCCGGCGGGCGCCGGTAGTCGCGGCGAGGGGCCGGGCGAGCCCGGCCCGGTCACCGCTGTGGGTGACGATCAGCGGCAGGTCTTTCCTGGCGCTGTCGTCGTAGCCGTTGCCGACGAGCAGCGAGATGTCGAACAGCCGGCTGTCGAGCTGTCCCGCGTCGATCAGCTCCCGGGCGTCGTCCGGCACGACGGTGACGTCGCCGCGCTCGTCGAGCCGTTGCCGGAAGCCGATGTTCTCGCGGCCGGGAGCACGGCGCACCCGGACCTGGTCACGCCCGGTGAGCGTCACCTGATCACCGGTGACGAGGGTGACCGTGCGGCCGGCGGGTTGCGGCCCGGCTTCGGCGGCGGCGATCGCCGCCGCGGGCGAGACCAGGGTGGACAGTGTCAGCGCCACCGTCATGGCGGCGAACCGGAATCGTCCCGTCGTCACGAGGTCGCCCCCACCGCGTCGACCACGAGCTGGTCGTTGGTGGACCAGCCGAGCACGGTGCCGGCCGGCACCCCGGCGCGGCCGGCCGCGCCCGTCCTGGTGCCCAGAACCCGGGAGCTCACCGGGTCGAGGATGATTTCCGTGCGGACGCCCTCGTCGGTGCGTCCGACGGCCACCCCGCCGCGGCCGGCGAAATCGATCTGCCCGGGCGTCCGCTCGATGCCGGGCAACAGGGAGATGGCCTGGTACAGCGCCGTGCGCACGCCGGGGGGCAGCAGCGCGTCCGCCCTGGCCGCGAAGGACACGGCGGTCTTGTACGTGAGGTAGTCGTCGCTGTGCTTCGGGTTCGAGCCCGCCGCCGCGCGGAACACGTCGAGCAGCCGCCGGGGGTCGGTGGGCAGGCTCGCCACCCAGGACAACGTCGGGTTGCCCACGCCCGGTTCGGTGGCAGCGGGCGGTTCTGCGCGCTTCGGATCGCCGTGGGCATCCGGATCCGGGAACACGAGCGTGTGCGGGGTGGGCAGGGCCCGGCCCCGCTCGGCGAGCTTCCGCGCATCCTGGTCGGTCAACGGACGGGCGTCGATGTCGGTCGTCGTCTTGCGGCGCACCGTCCGCAGGCCGTCCGCGGCCAGCCACAGCTCGGACTCGGACGCGGACCGCACCCGGGCCACGTCCTCGTCCCCGTACTCGGTGAATTGCCCGTCCGGGCCCCGGTTGAGGACGATTTCGTTGACGATCTGCCCGCGGTCGTGCGAGTACACGAACTGATCGGCGCGGATCGACAGCGGCCGGAGCCCTGAGGTGTGCGCGGCGAGGACCACCAGGGTGTCCCGCGCCGACGTCTCCGCCCCGACGAGCGGTGCGGGAGCAGCCGGGCTGACGGCGCCCGGCGGGGTCGTGTGTCCCGCGGGCAGCAGCGCGACCGCGGTGATCCCGGCCCCGGCGACCACGGTGACCACGGCGGCGGCCAGCGCGAGGCCACTGTGGCGGGGCGTCCGCCGCGTGACCCGGGAGTGCAGCTCGCCGAAGGCGCGGGCACGCATCCGGGCCAGGCTTTCGGCGGACAGTTCGGGAGCCGGGAAAGCGGAACGAAGCAGTTCGAGGTCGCGGCTGTCGCCGGGGGCTTGCTGCTGGGTCATCGGATCGTCTCTCCGGGAGCCTGGGGACGGGCGTGGTCGGGCAGGGCGGCCTGCAAGCGTTTCCTCGCGCGGTGCAGGGTCGAGCGCACCGTGCCGACCGGTACGGAGAGCGCGGTCGCGATCTCCTCGTAGCCGAGGTCCGCCAACGCGTAGAGCAGCAGCACGTCCCGTTGCCTGCGGGGCATCTCGGCGAGGATCCCGGTGATCAGCCGCGCGTAACCGCCGGCGTGGATCCGGTTGATCGCCTGTTGCGCGGGGTCGTCGGAACTGACGTCGGTGCCGCCCGCCCGGGCCATCGTCCGGTACCGCGTCGACTCCTGCCGGTGGCGGCGCCGGACCACGTTGGTCGCGATGCCGTACAGCCACGGCAGTGCCCCGGAGTGGCTGGGGTCGTAGCGGTCACGCTGCCGGAAGGCCAGGCAGAACGTCTCGGAGACCAGGTCTTCGGCGACCTCCGGTCCGACTCTGGCGGCACAGTACCGATGCAGCGGGCGGGCGTGCCGGTCGAACAGCACGCCGAAGGTCTCGGCATCGCCGGCGATCAGCTCGGCATCGGTGACGTCCGCGACGGGACCGGCCGGCGGCAACCGGTCGTTCCCCCTTGCGGACCGCAATGGTGTCATGCCTCCTTTTTGCCGTCCCGGCCGGTTTCAGTTCCACCTCATCGAGGACCCGGCTTGGCCGTGGTGGCTCCGGCCAGGTGTGCGCGCACGGAGGGTGCTATGGCAACAGCGCCTTGAGCGCTCTGTTCGCCGTACTCGACGAATTTTCGGCTGCCACTCGCCTGGCGTATCGGCGCAACCGCGCCAAGTCGAGAGTCGTCCTGGCGTACTGGCGTGCACCACTGTTGTCCGTCGGATCCTCAGCCGCACGACACCGATCGCGGCCCGCGCTGTAACGGTGGTCGGTGCCCCGGCGATTCTGCCGCGAAGGGGACAGCCGACAAGGGGAGCATGATGCCTGCCAGCCCGCTCGACATCCTGCGCGACTCCGGACCGGCGTTCGCCGGTCTCGCCGAGGTCCGCCCGGCCGCGGAGCCGGGGCACTACTCGGCCGACTTGCAAGTGTGGGTGCACGGGGGCCGGCCTGTGGCGCAGTCCGGGCTCAGCCACCTGAAGACCGACACGATCGAGGGGAACGAAGACTGAAATGCCGCCCCCGGCGGTGTACCTGATCAGCCGGACGACGGACCGGGCCGACGACCTCGTCGCCCTCGAGCTGCGCCGCCGTGCCGTGCCGTTCCGGCGATTCAACGTCGATCTCTTCCCGCAGCACGCGTCCGTCGCCTTCGATCCCGTCGCCGGGACGTTGACACTGGACGGCCGGGACGCGTCCACGCTGCTGTGCGGGGAAGCGCGGGTGTGGTGCCGCGGGCTCCGGTTCCCCAGGCAGGCCGGCGACGACACGACCCGGTACGTCCTCGATGAGTCCGCCGACCTTTTGACCGGCGTCTTCGCCTGTTCGCCGCCCGCGAAGTGGCTCAACCACCCGGACGCGGTCACCGCGGCGTCCCACAAGGCCCGGCAGCTCCGGCTCGCGGCCCAGCTCGGCTTCCCGGTTCCGGCGACGGTGCTGACCAACGACCTGGGGACCGTCGGCGCCCACCACCTGGCTTACCCGGCATCGGTGAGCAAACCGGTCACCGGCCGGCTGTTCACCGTCGACGGACGCCCCGTGTCGGTGTACACGGCCCCCTTGACCGGTTCCGGTGCCGAGGGGGCCGCGAAAACGGCGCCGTTCTGCGCCCAGGAACGCCTGACCGGTGAAGACGTGCGGGTGACCGTCATCGGCAGCCGGTGCCACGCGGTGGCGATCGCCACCCGATCGGACACAGTGGACTGGCGGCTCGCCCGGGACGAGGACGTCGAGTACCGGGAGATCACGCTGCCGCCGGACGTCCGGGACTTCGTGCTCGGCCTGGCCGGCGCATTCGGCCTGCGGTACGCGGCGGTCGACCTCTTCCGCACGGACGACCGCTACCACTTCCTGGAAGTCAACCCGGGCGGGCAGTGGGCCTGGCTGGAACACGCGTGCGGCATCCCGCTCACCCGCCTGATCGTCGACGAACTGCTCGGCGAGGAGGTGCACGCATGGCCCGGCTCGCGCCGATCACGCTGCTCCGGCAGGTAGTGCCTGTGCCGCGGAAGGACCGCGTGATCAATCCGCCGCACCTGTTCGAGCGCTACGAGACACGGATCGCCGAACTCCGTGACGATCCCCGGATCCCGGACAGCGAACTCCTCGAACAGGCGCGGAAGATGTGGGCCGACCAGGAGACGCGGTTGTCTTCGATCGACAGCCGCGCGGGCCAGCTGATGGCCGCGGCCGGCATCGCCGCCTCGCTGACGACCACCGCCGTCGGGCAGAAGGGCCTCTTCGGGGTGGGTGCCGGGAACCCGCTGCTCGTCATCGCCTACCTCCTGGCCCTGGCGTACTTCGCGTACTGCATCCTGGTCGCGCTACGCGTGCACGGACGGCGACGGCGCCACAAGATCGGTCCGGACGAGCTGGTTCCCTCCGTGGGAGCGTCCTACTCGCGGCACCTGGCCGTCGAACTGCTGGCATCCCTGGTCAAGAACTACCAGAGTGACAACCGCCAGGTCGAGGCGCTGCACATGGCGCAATGGGCGTTCCGCAATGCCGTGATCCTGCTCGTGTTCGGCGGGATCACGGCCGTCTGGCGGTGATCGGTGCCCTGGTCTCGGCGTCGGCCTCCACCTCGCCCGTGCGACCATCTGCGGAGGACCCGGACCGGACGAAGGAGCCCCAGACCTTGCCCTTGGTGCACGCTCTGTGGTCTCCGGGCCGGGGGCTGCTGCTCTGGGCGGAGCGCGACCGAGGCCCGGCCGGCACGGCGAGCCGTTCGGCGCGGATCGCGCTTCCGCATCCGTTCGCGGTCTCCAGCACGCAGCTGACCGCTCTGCATCCCGGCAAGCCCACGTCGGCGACCTTGCTGCTGCCGTCGCGGGCGAACCGGCCGCTGGCCTCCTCCGAGCCGGCGGGCGGTAAACGGCGGGTGCTGTCGCTGCGGCCGTGGTCGGTGCCGGCCTTGATCGTGGACGCGAGCGAGCTGGAGGACCTCGACGACTCGGCCTCGTACGGTTCTTCGGTCACCTACCTGCGGGCGGTGGCCCGCCTGGCCGCGGACCTGGTGCGGCGCGGGCGGGTGCTGCCGACGCTCCTCCGCCGGGGCGACGCGGCGGAGGCCCGGTGGCGCCCGGTGCTGCAGGGCGTGGATTTCGTCGCGTTCGACGCGCTGGTCGCCGCGATGCCGCCGGTCGGGCGGGCCGAACAGATCGCGCCGCTCACCGGGGCCTCGCCGCGCGCGCTCGTCACCGATGCCCTCCACGCCCTGGTCGACGCCGCGGTCCGGGACCGGCTGGCGCGCGCGGATCCGCCCGTCGACCTGCGCGGGGGCGGGGACGCGGCCGCGGTGTGGCTCTCCGCTTTGCAAGGCGGCGTTCCGCGCGTCGAGCTGCCGCTGGCCGAGCTCGGTGTCCTGGCCGGCGCCGTCGCGGAGTGGGACGAGGTCGCCGATACCGCCGATGCCGCTGTCGTCGACGGCCGGGCGTGCTTCCGGCTGGCCGAGGTCACCACCCTGCGTCGACCGGCCGAGGACGATCCCGACGACCAGACCGGCGACGGCACGAAGTGGCAGCTGCAGTTCCTGCTGCGGGCGACCGCCGACGCGAGCTTGCTGCTGTCGGCGGGGCAGATCTGGTCGGGCGAGGCGAACGGGCTGGTCAGGGACCCGAAAGGGCTGTTCGTCGCCGAACTGGGCCGGGCCGCGCTGGTGGAACCGATGCTCGCGCCGGCCTTGCGCCGGACCCAGCCGTCCGAATACGACCTGACCGTCGAGGAGGCCGAGCGGTTCCTCACCTCGGGCGCGACCCGGCTGGTCGAGGCCGGGTTCGAGGTGCAGCTTCCGGCCACCTGGGACGGCCGGCGCCGGCTCGGGCTGCGGCTGTCCGTCCGCAGCACGCCGTCGGAGCAGGTCGTCACCCGCAGCCGGGTGGGCCGCGACGAGCTGGGCGGGTTCCGCTGGTCGATCGCGGTGGGCGACGACGAGATCGGCGAGGAAGAGCTGGCGAAGCTCGTCGCGGCGAAGACTTCGCTGGTGCGGCTGCGGGGCCGGTGGATCAGCGTCGACGCCGACCGGCTCCGCGCCGGTCTCGAGTTCCTGCGCCGCGACCCGGACCGGCACACCCGGCCCCCGGCCGCGGCCGAGCTGCTGGAGCTCGCCCACCTCGCGGGGGAGACGCCGCTGCCGGTCACCGGCGTCAGCGCCGACGGCTGGGTCGGGGACGTCCTGGCCGGGCGGGTCCAGCAGGAACTGCGGCCGGTCGGGCTGCCGCCGTCGTTCCGCGCCACACTGCGCCCCTACCAGCAGCGGGGGGTCGCCTGGCTGGCGTTCATGTCGGCGCTGGGACTCGGTGCGTGCCTGGCCGACGACATGGGCCTCGGCAAGACCGTCCAGACGCTGGCGCTCGAGGCGCTCGAGCGGGCCGAGGACGATCGCCGCCCGACGCTGGTGCTGTGCCCGATGTCGCTGGTCGGCATGTGGCAGCGCGAGGCGGCGACCTTCGCCCCGGGCCTGCGTGTCCACGCCCACCACGGCAGCGCCCGCGCGCACGGGGACGCGCTCGCCGCGCAGATCGCCGCGGCCGACCTCGTCGTCACGACCTACGCCACCGCCGCCCGTGACGCCGGCGAACTCGAGACGTTCGCCTGGCGACGCCTGGTGCTCGACGAAGCGCACGCCATCAAGAACGCCGACACGGCGACGGCCAAGGCGGTGCGGCGGTTCACGGCCGAGCACCGGCTCGCACTGACCGGCACCCCGGTCGAAAACCGGCTGGCGGACCTGTGGTCGATCCTGGACCTGCTCAACCCCGGATTGCTCGGCAGCAGGTTCGAGTTCCGCCGGCGGTTCGCGGCCCCGATCGAGCGCCGCGGCGACCCCGCCACCGCCGCCGACCTGCGCCGGCTCACGCAGCCGTACCTGCTGCGCCGGGTGAAGACGGACCCCGCGATCGTCCCGGAGCTGCCGGCAAAGCTCGAAATCCGGCAGGAGTACCGGCTCACCCGCGAACAGGGCACGCTGTACTGCGCGATCGTCGACGAAATGATGAAGAAGATCGAGAACAGCCAGGGCATCAAACGCCGTGGCCACATCCTCGCCGCGATCACGAAGCTCAAGCAGGTCTGCAACCACCCCGCGCACCTGCTGCACGACGGGTCCCCGATCGGGCAGCGCTCCGGCAAGGTCAACCGCCTCGAAGAGATCCTGGCGGAAATCCTGGCGTCGGGCGATCGGGTGCTGTGCTTCACGCAGTACACCGAATTCGGTCACCTGCTCGTGCCCCATTTGTCGGACCGGCTCGGCGCCGAAGTCGCGTTTTTGCACGGCGGCTTGGGAAAAGGGGCGCGAGACGCGATCGTGGAACGCTTCCAAGCCGGCGACGGGCCGCGGATCCTCTTGCTTTCGCTCAAGGCCGGCGGCTCCGGGCTCACGCTGACCGCCGCCGGCCAGGTCCTGCACCTGGACCGCTGGTGGAACCCGGCGGTGGAGAACCAGGCCACCGACCGGGCGTTCCGGATCGGGCAGCGACGCACCGTCCAGGTCCGGAAGTTCGTCTGCCCGGGCACCATCGAGGACCGTATCGACACCCTGATCACCAGGAAACGCGAGCTCGCGGGGATGGTCGTCGGCGAGGGCGAAAGCCGGTTCACCGAACTGTCCACGGACGCGTTGCGCGGGGTGCTCACCCTGGGGGAGGAGGCGATCGATGACTGAGCCGCTCCCGTGGTGGCCGGCCCGGTTCATCCGGGCGTTGACGGCGATCGGGGTCCTCCTGCCCGCCGAGGGCCGGGGACGCGTCGTGTCCTTGGAGGTCGGCGCGGGCCGCGTCGAAGCCGAGGTGCGGGACGACCACCCGCACCAGGTGAGAATCGGGCTGACGGCGTTCGGGAAGACGGACTGGGCGGCGATCACCCACGCGCTGGCCGCGAAAGCGTCGTCCACGGTCCTGCTGCTCAGCGGCGAGCTGCCCCGCGACGTCGAAGAGATCTTCAAGGCGGTCCGGCTGCCGCTGTTCCCGTCGTCGGCGCGGGAGGTGTCCCTGGACTGCACCTGCCCGGACGCCGAGGTGCCGTGCGGTCACCTGAACGCGGTGTTCTCCGCGCTCGTGGCGCGGGTCGCCGACGACCCGTTCACCATCCTGGCTCTGCGCGGCCGGAACCGCGAAACGCTGCTCGAGGAGCTGAAGAACCGGCTCATCGCGGCCGAGCCGCTCGATCCCGGCGACCGGTCTCCGGCCCTGACCGAGGTCATGGACACGTTCTTCGACTGCGGTCAGGCCCCGGGCCTGCCCGGCGCGGCGCCGTTGCACGGGCCTCGGACGTCAGCCGACGCGCTCCTGGACCAGGCCCCGCCGTTCGCGATCACGGCGGGCGGGGCAGACGTCGCCGAGCTGCTCCGGCCGGCGTACCGGGCACTCGCCGGCGAGCACGGCACCGAGGGGCCGGCTCAGTAGACGGCTGCGGGGCGGCCGCCGCCGTCGTCCCGGTGGCGGAACCGGCCGGCGAGACCTGGATCGCCGGGGCGGGCCCGGGCGACAAACCCCAGTTCCGGGCCTGAGCCACGCTCGTCGATCCGGTCATCGGCCACGTCGCGCGGGACTATCGGCGGGTGCGGCGTCCCGACGGGTCGCTCGTCCGCGCGTTCGCCGCCCGGGGTCCTCGTTGCGGACCGGGGAACGTTTCGGTGTCGGAGACCGGCTCGGCCGGGTACACCGGCTGGAGGAACAGGCTGCCGTACCGCTGGTCCTGGGGCGCGGTGAGCGCTTCGGGCCGGGGTTCTTCGGCGACGGGGTGGCTGAACAGCGCACTGTCTACAGTGGAAGTGGTGATCGGGGATCCTTTCGTGGCCGCCACCGGGTGGTGGCGTGGTTCAGAAGGGTGGGCCGCACAGGGGCAGCCGGTGATTCCGCGAGTGGTGTGGTGAACCCGGCCGGGCGGCCACCGCCGTGGGTGAAGGCGGGCCGTCGCACGGAACCTCTCGGGCACCACTCAGCGTACACGATGTCTGCCGAGTTCGTACGTCAGCAGGGCCAGGGCCGTCCCGACGGTGCGCGTGCCGACCAGCCGCGCGGGCTTGACGCCGGTCGTCGGGGGGAAGAGCCGTTCGCCCGCGCCGACCACGAACGGGTACGTCATCAGCCGCACCTCGTCCGCCAGGTCGTGCTCGATCAGCGTGTGGACGAGCCGGGCGCTGCCGTACACGACGATTTCCCCGCTGACCTCCTCCTTCAGCTTCGCGACTTCCCGGACGACGTCGCCCGCCAAGACCGTCGGCTCGCCCCAGCCGGCGTCCTCGACGGCGGAGGAGGAGACGACGTACTTCGGCAGGCTCCGCAACCGGTCCGCCCACTCGCCGGTGCGGGACGCCCACCCCCGGCCGAGGAAGTACGCGTGGGTCCGACGGCCCATGAGCAGGGCCTCGGCGCCCAGCGCCTCTTCGTATTCGATCCGGGCCCACGCGGCGCGGTCCTCGTCGCTGATCCAGGTGAACCAGCTGCCGCGGCCGGACCCCTCCTCGCCGGTCGGGTCCTGCACGACGCCGTCGAGGGTGACGTTCTCGCTGATGATGAGTTTTCCCATGCCGGGGCAGACGCCGGGACACCGGGAAAAGGGGCGGCCGCCCCCATCGCGCCGCCGCCGGCGTCCGTACAGGATGGCAGCGCGACCAGGGAGAGGCGGCCGGATGGGGACCGAACTGATCGGCAGGGCACGGGCCGGCGACGGCGAAGCGTTCCGGGCGCTGACCGAGCCGCACCGCCGTGAGCTGCAGGTGCACTGCTACCGCATGCTCGGGTCGTTCCAGGATGCCGAGGACGCCCTGCAGGACACGCTGCTGTCCGCGTGGCGGGGCCTCGGCGGGTTCGACGGCCGCGCGTCGATCCGCACCTGGCTCTACCGGATCGCCACCAACCGGTGCCTCAGCGCGCTGCGCTCGGCGGCCCGGCGCCCGGCCAAGGCGTGGGACATCCCCGGTGTCGAACCACCCGAGCCGACGCGGCTCGGGGAAGTCGTCTGGCTCGAGCCCTTTCCCGACGCGCTCCTCGAAGGGGCCTTCGCCGCGCCGCTGGGCCCGGAGGCGCGCTACGAGCAGAGCGAATCCGTGTCGCTGGCGTTCGTGACCGCGCTCCAGGTGCTGCCGCCGCGCCAGCTGGCCGTGCTGGTGCTGTGCGACGTCCTCGGCTTCCCGGCGGCCGAGGTCGCCGCGATGCTGGACACCACGGCCGATGGGGTCAAGAGCGCCCTCAAACGGGCCCGGGCGGGGCTGCGGCGCCGGCCGCCGGGCGAACCGGCGCCCGCGCCGGGTTCACCCGCCGAGCACGCGATCGTGGCGGACTTCGTGCGGGCGTGGGAAACCGCCGACATCGACGCGCTGGTGGCCCTGCTGACCGACGACGTGTTCGTGTCGATGCCGCCGCTGCCGCTCGAGTACGAGGGCCGCGACGTGGTGGTCCGGTTGTGCGCCGGCCTGTTCGGCGCCGGCCGCCGCTTCGACCTGGTCCCGACGCGCGCCAACGGCCAGCCGGCGTTCGGCACGTACCTGCGCGGTCCGTCGGGCACCAGCCACGGCACGGGCCTGTACGTGCTCACGCTGGCCGGCCGCCGGATCTCCGCCATGACGAGGTTCGAGAACGGGGTGCTCCCGGCGTTCGGCCTGCCGCGGTCACTGTCACCAGGCCACCGGCAGTGAAGTGACGCCGTGGATCGGGGAGAAGGTCCGGAACTCGATCCGTTCGGACGGCACGGCCAAGCGCAGCTCCGGGAACCGGCGCAGCAGCGCGGGCAGTGCCGTCTTCAGTTCGATGCGGGCCAGCTGCTGGCCGAGGCACTGGTGGGCGCCGAAGCCGAAGGCCAGGTGGGGCACGGGTTTGCGGTGCACGTCGAGCCCGGCGTTCCCGCCGACCAGTGCGGGGTCGTGATTGGCGGCCAGGACCGACAGCGACAGCCGCTCGCCGGTGGCGATCCGGTGACCGTTGACGTCCACGTCCTTCGTGGCGCGCCGGTCTAGGTAGGTGACGGTGGAAAGGTGACGCAGCAGTTCCTCGATCGAACTGGTCGCCACGTCTTCGTCGTCGCGGACAGCGGCCAGTTGTCCGGGATTCTGCAGCAGGGCCAGCGCGCCGAGCGCGATCATGGTGGACGTGGTTTCGTGCCCGGCGATGAGGAGCAGGTTGCCGAAGCCGACCAGTTCCTCGTCGGTGATCTCGTCGCCGTGCTTGCCGATCACCTCGCCGAGCACCCCGTTGCCGGGCTCGGCGCGCAACCGGGCGACGAGCTCGGCCATGTAGGCGTGCATGGCGGCGTAGTTGGCGAACTGTTCCTGCTGGGTACGGGTGGCGTCGAGCAGAACCGCGCTGCGGTGCTGGAAGTCGGCGCGGTCGGCGTAGGGGACGCCGAGCAGTTCGCAGATCACGAGTGAGGGGATGGGCAGCGCGTACGCCTGCACGAGATCCGCCACCGGACCCGACTCCTGCATCGCGTCCAGGTGCTCGGCGACGATCTTCTCGATCCGGGGCCGCATGTCCTGGAGCCGGCGGACGGTGAAAGCGCCCGCCAGCATCCGCCGCAGCCGCAGGTGTCCGGGTCCGTCGTAGCCGAGCAGGAACCCGGGCTGGTTGAACAAGGTGCGCGGCGCGTCGGCGTCGGCGTTCATGTCGGCGCCGATGTGTTCGTGCGCGAACACGGCGCGAACGTCGTCGTAGCGCGTGACGGCGCGGGCGTCGAACTGCCCGAAGAACGGGTGGTGGCGGGGGATGACGGGCCACTCGGGTTGCTCGCGCAGCGCGGTCAGCTCGGCGGCGGGTTCGAAGGGGCAGCGTTCCGCCCGGCGGCCGGTGATCAATGCGGTGGGGTGCGGGGAATCGGGCACGGTCTGCTCCTCGGCCGGAAATGTGAGACAACCTGTCTCACAAGTTCGACTGTGCCACGACGTGATCTATGAGTCAACGTGTCTCGGAAGGCCGGCTCGTATGCTGTGACCGTGAGTTACTCGACG
>NZ_JBHVXZ010000111.1:32084-32820 GCF_042881395.1 Amycolatopsis sp. NPDC058278
TCCTGGCTAGGCCGCGTCTGATTCAGAGTAGGAGACGATCCAGTGTTAAAGGTGCGCGGCGCGTTCCCGGGAGGCGATCCTCGTCGCCGCCCGGGAGTTGCTGGCGAGCGAGGGGCCCGGCGCGGTCACGCACCAGCGCGTCTCCCAGGAGGCCGGCGTGGGCCGGGCCACCGTCTACCGGCACTGGCCGCGGTCCGAGCAGCTCTTGCTCGACGTGATGGAGGGCGCCGATCTGCCGTTGTTCAAGGACCCCGGAAAGCCGGTCCGGCCGTGGCTGCACCGGCAGCTCCGGCAGCTGGCCGACGAGCTGATGCCCCCGGCCGTGGCGGGTCTGTCACTCGCCATGATGCAGTCGGCGCTCTGGGACGCGGAGATGGCACGCCGGCGTGACGAGTCGACCAGGACGATCCAGGAGCGGATCCACGCGGCGG
The DNA here is from genome assembly GCF_042881395.1 of Amycolatopsis sp. NPDC058278. Classification (NCBI taxonomy): domain Bacteria; kingdom Bacillati; phylum Actinomycetota; class Actinomycetes; order Pseudonocardiales; family Pseudonocardiaceae; genus Amycolatopsis; species Amycolatopsis sp. NPDC058278. The sequence goes on from NZ_JBHVXZ010000111.1 coordinate 32,516, forward strand.
TCCGGTCGGCCGTCGGCGCAGAGGAGCTGGAGTCGGACGCGGAGCCGGCGGATCTGGTGTCGATGCTGGTCGGACCGATCGTCTATCGCACGGCGATGCAGCGTGAGGTGGTCCCTGACGGGCTCATCGACCGGCTTCTCGACGGCATCGGAACCTGGCACCCCTGAGCGGGACTCTCGGCGCCCTGGCCGCCACGACGCTCACAGCATCGCCTCGGCGGTGATGGGGAAGTCGCGAATGCGTCGTCCGGTGGCGTGGAAGACGGCGTTGGCGATCGCCGGGGCCACGCCGACGAGGACGAGTTC
>NZ_JBHVXZ010000112.1:0-32501 GCF_042881395.1 Amycolatopsis sp. NPDC058278
CTCCGCCACCCGAGCCCCCGAAAAATGTCGGTGACATGTGGGGCTCCGCCCCAAGTCGGGGGCTCCGCCACCCGAGCCCCCGAAAAATGTCGGTGGTGGGCGGCATGATGTCCGAGTGCAGGTGATCGCCGGGCGGGAGGAGGACGGGAGCTTCACCGTGCACACGCCTTCGGACACGGTGTCCGGCCTGGACGAGGCGGCTTTCGTGGCGCTGGCGCGGGAGCTGGAAGCGTCGGAGGCGCCGCGGTGGGTGTTCCCGTCGGTGGAGCGCACGTACCCCGTGCTGCTGGCGGCCGGGCTGCGGGTGCGCCGCTGCTACGACCTCGAACTGGCCGAGGGGCTGCTGCTGGCGTACGAGGGTGCGGAGGAGCAGTCGCGGAGCCTGCGCGCGGCCTGGGCCAGGGCGAACGGCGAAGAACCACCGCCGGACTCGTCGGCCGTCGAGCTGGCGCAGCCGACGCTGTTCGACACCCGCGCGCCGACGCTGCCCGAGGGCGTGACGGTCGTCACGGCGGTGCGGCGCGTCCTCGCGGAGCAGGAGCGGCGGGTGGCGGCGACCGGGCACCCGGACCGGATGCGGCTGCTGCTGGCCGCGGAGTCGGCGAGCGCGCTGGCCGCCGCGGAGATGTCGGCCGACGGCCTGCCGTGGCGCGCCGACGTGCACGAGGAGCTGCTGGCGGCGCGGCTGGGTCCGCGCGTGCCGGCCGGGCAGCGGCCGAAGGCGCTGGTCGAGCTGGCGGCGAAGATCAGCGAGGCGTTCGGCGGGCGGCCGGTGAACCCGGACTCGCCGCCGAGCGTGGTCCGGGCGCTGGCCCGCGAGGGGATCGAGGTGCCGGCGGCGCGGAAGTACCTGCTGAAGGGGATCGACCACCCCGCGGTCGGGCCGCTGCTGGAGTACAAGGAGCTGTCGCGGCTGTACACCGCCAACGGCTGGGCGTGGCTCGACGAGTGGGTCGGCGAAGGCCGGTTCCGGCCGCACTACGTCGTCGGCGGGGTGGTGTCCGGGCGCTGGGCCAGCCGCGGCGGCGGGGCGCTGCAGATCCCGAAGGTGCTGCGGACGTGCGTGCGCGCGGACCCGGGCTGGAAGCTGGTGGTGGCGGACGCGGCACAGCTGGAGCCCCGGGTGCTCACGGCGTTGTCGGGCGACCGCCGGCTGGCCGACGTCGCGGCGGCGACGGACCTGTACGCGCGGCTGGGCGAGGCGTTGTTCTCCGGCGCCCGCTGGGTGCCGGTCGCGAACGACGACCGCGACGACCGGGCCCGCGCGAAGATCGCGATGCTCTCGGCGATGTACGGCGGCACGTCCGGCGAGGCGGGGCCGCTGCTGGGGCTGCTGCGGCAGCGCTTCCCGGACGCGGTGTCCTATGTGGAGCGTGCGGCGCAGGCGGGCGAGCGCGGCGAGCGGGTCCGGTCCCGGCTGGGCCGCACGTCCCCGGCGCCCTCGGCGGCGTGGCGCGCGTTGACCGGCGGCCTGGCCGCGGACGAAGCGGCGGAGCTGAAGGCCCGCCGGGCCTCCCGCGGCTGGGGCCGGTTCACCCGGAACTTCGTGGTCCAGGCGAGCGCGGCGGACATGACGGCGGTGATGCTGGCGACCCTCCGCACCCGCCTCCCCGCACCGGCCCACCTGGTGTTCTTCCAGCACGACGAGGTGATCGTCCACACCCCGTCTTCCCTGGCACCCCAGGTGTCCACCGCCATCACCGACAGCGTGGCGGAGGCCGCCCGGATGCTGTTCGGCCCGGCCTGCCCGGTCCGCTTCCCCATGCAAACCGCAGCGGTGGACACCTACGCCGACGCAAAGTAGCCCGTGTCGTCCCTCCAATCACGCATCATGACTCTCCAATCACGCGAGTTCCGCCTCCAATCACGCAAGTTCCGCCTTCAATCACGCAAGTTCCGCCTTCAATCACGCGAGATCCGGCCTCAATCACGCGAGTTCCGCCTCCAATCACGCGAGATCCGGCCTCCCGGGCGAACTCGCGTGATTGGCGGGTCAACTCGCGTGATTGGCGGGTCGACACGATCCGAGCCGCTACGGGAACATCGGGAGGGTCTGGGTGGCGACGTCCTGGTTCGGCAGGGTCCTCCCCGGGTTGCCGCGGAAGTCGGTCCAGGCCGGGTGCAGCCGGAAGTCCGCGCCGACCGCCGTCGCCGTGTAGTCGCCGATGAACACGCCCTGGAGTTCCTTGCCCGTCTCCGCACCCGTCGAAACGAACTGGACCTGCGGGTTCGCCGTCTGCGTGGTGATCCTGCGGAGCGGGGACAAGCCGTCGCCCCAGCCGGTGGCGTACGCGTAGTCGAGTCCGATGCCGTTCGGGTCGTACGCGCGCGTGTAGGACGTCACCGCGACGCGCCCGGCCAAGGCCGCGACCGCCGGGAACACCTCGTCCGCGCCGGTGCCGATCTTCACCGGCTTCGACCAGCCGTGCCGGCCGTCGGACCCGCTCAGGAACGCGTCGCCGTTCGTCTTCACCGAATCGCCGTCGCGGTAGGTGCCGTTGCGGTCGTCGGCCCAGGTCACCCACAGGTGATCGGTCACGCGGTCGTAGGTCAGCTGCGGGAAGCTGTTGACGCGGAAGTTTTCGCCGGTCAGCGCGTTGTTGGCGACGTCTTCGTCGACCGGGAAGTCGAAGTCGAGCCCCACCTCGGTGTGCCGGAAGGTCCGGCCGCCGTTGCGGGAGGTCGCCACGACGACCGCGTCGTGGTCGGCGGGCCGGTCGCACGCGGCCGTCGCGCACACCGACGTCTCGTAGGCGACCTGGAGCGTCCCGTCGCGGGTGACCACCGGGTTCGAGCCGCTGCCGAACGGCGTGATCCCGCCGCGGAACCCGGTCAGCGACGGCGAAATCCGGCGCATCGGCGACCACGTCCGGCCGAAGTCGCGGGACTTCGACAGCACGATCGGCGATTCGACGAAGCTGCCGGACGCGTCGTAGGTGAACTGCGTCCAGGTCACGTAGACGTCGCCGGTCACGGGGTCGGCGGCGATCCACTCCTTGTCGTTGAAGATGTTCGCGGGTGTCGGCGTGCCCGCCGGCGTGACGCCGTCGAGGTGCAGGATCGCCGGGTCGCCGAAGCTGCGGCCGCCGTCGTGGGACACCGACACGGCGATGCCGCTGGCGAGCTGCTGGTCGTCCGGAACCGCGGCGCGGCTGAACACGAGCGTCGCGTAATACACGGTGTTGTGCGGCCCGAAGGCGATGGCCGGGTCGCCGGCGGCGTCCATGTAGGACAGTGGCGCGGCCGCCCCGGTCGGGTAGTCGAGGTGCGGCAGCTGGACGTTCGCCCAGGTCCGGCCGCCGTCGAACGAGGTGTAGGCGAAGCCGCCGGAGTCGTTGCGGGCCTCGCGCGTGTTGTACAGCCGGTAGTCGTTCGCCCCGGCGACGATGTTGCGCGGGTTCTCCGGGTTGACGGCGATGGTGGTCTCGTTCTGGGCCGTGCTGCAGCCGGTCTGGCTGCCGGTCGGCACGATGGTGTCGCCGTCGATGACGTCGGTGTTCGGCGCGAGCGGCCGGTACGGGTTCGGCTTGCCGATGTAGGTCTGGCAGAGCGCGGACAGCGCGGGATCGTCGCCGTCCTCCTCTTCCTCCTCGGCGAACTGCTCCTTGAGCAGCGGATTCGGCACGTCGTGCCGGGCCTCCGCGGCCATCCGGGCGATCTTGTGCTTGCCGGCGTGGGGATCCACGGGCAGCGGCGCACCGCCGGTGGCGGCCTGCGCGGCGGGCGCGAGGACAACGGCGAGCGGCAGCAGGAGCGCGGTACAGGCAGCGACGATTCTTCGCTTGGCGGACGAAACACCCAAGGACATCGGAAAGTCCTTTCCCAGGAGGCTATCCAGCGGCCCCAGGCTTGACGCCCGCACGCGCCCGGTCAACCGCCGGAAGTGTGGAGCCGGACATACCCGGCGGACTCACGCCAGGGCGTCGTCGATGGCCTTCGTGATCCGCTTCAGCGACACCGGGTGAGCCGTCCCCAGCGTCTGGGCGAAGAACGACACCCGCAGCTCCTCGATCATCCACCGCACCTCGTTCAACGCCGGTGACGACGTGCCCGGCGGCAGCGTGGCCAGCGCGTCGGCGTACTCGGCCTGGATCCACGCGATGTCCGCCGTGCGCTGGAGGTCGCGGGTCGGCTCCGAAGCCAGCTTCTCCAGGCGGCGCGAAATGCCCTGCAGGTAGCGCACCACGTTGCGCAGCCGGGGTGCGCCGGTCGCCGTCACGAAACCCGGGTACACCAGGCCCGCCAGCTGGGCGCGGATGTCGGCCAGCGACTCCGCGGGGCCACGGGACGACGGCAACGCCACCTCGACGTCGTTCGCCGCGCGGAGGATCTTCTCCACCTCGGTCAACACGTCCAGCACCGCGGGGTGCAGGCCCGCCCGGACCTTCTCCAGCAGCACCTTGAAGCCGGTTTCGTCGAACGCCGGACCGCCGCCGGCGGCCATCAGGGCGTCCACCGCGCAGTCGACGCAGTCCTCGAGCAGCGCCGCCACGCTGCCGTGCGGGTTCCGGTTGAGCACCAGCTTCGACGAATTGGACAGCGACCGCGTGATGAACTTCATCGGCGAGTTCAGGTTCAGCCGCAGCATCCGCCGGGTGCCCGCCCACATCGCGTGTTGCTGCTGGGCCGGCGTGTCCAGCAGCCGGACCGCCACCGTCGCGCCCTCGTCCACCAGCGCCGGGTACGCCTTGACGTCGTGCCCGCGCTGGTGCGAGGAGAACACCTGCGGCAGCGCGCCGAACGACGGCTTCGTCAGGCCCGCCTTCTCCAGGGTGTTGGCCGCCTTGGAGATCGTCTCGCGGACCTTCGGGGCGAGGCGGCGCTGCAGCTCCGCGACGTCCTTGCCCTCGGCCACGCGACGACCTCGCTCGTCGACCACCCGGAACGTCATCTTCAGGTGCTCCGGCACCGAAGACGGGTCCCAGTCCGCGTACGGCACCGTGATCCCGCGCAGCGCCCGCAGCTCGCGGCCGAGCACCTCCAGCAGCGGACCGTCCGAAGGGGACACTCGCGAAAGGACTTCCCGGGCCGTGTCCGGTGCCGGGACGAAGTTGCGGCGCACCGCCTTCGGCAGCGACTTGATCAGCTGGGTGACCAGTTCCGCGCGCAGCCCCGGCACCTGCCAGTCGAACCCGTCCGGCGTCACCTGGTTGAGCACCGGCAGCGGGACGTACACGGTGACTCCGTCGGCGTCCGCGCCCGGCTCGAACTGGTAGGTCAGCTTGAAGACCTGCGTGCCCTGCGTCCACGAGTCCGGGTAGTCGCCCTCGCGGACGCCGCCGGCGGACTCGTTGATCAGCATGGACTTCTCGAACGACAGCAGGTCGGGTTCGGTGTGCCGCGCCTTCTTCCACCAGCTGTCGAAGTGGCGCACCGACACGACGTCCGCCGGGACCCGCGCGTCGTAGAACTCGTACAGCGTCTGGTCGTCGACCAGGATGTCGCGCCGGCGCGCGCGGTTCTCGAGGTCTTCGACCTCTTCCAGCAGCGCCCGGTTCTCGGCGAAGAAGTGGTGCCGCGTCTGCCAGTCGCCCTCGACCAGCGCGTGCCGGATGAACAGCGCCCGCGACAGCTCCGGGTCGATCCGGCCGTAGTTGACGCGGCGGTCGGCGATCAGCGGGACGCCGTACAGCGTCACCTTCTCGATCGCGATCACCGCGCCCTGCTTGCGTTCCCAGTGCGGCTCGGAATAGCTGCGCTTGACGACGTGCTGCGCGAGCGGCTCGACCCACTCGGGTTCGATGCGCGCGTTGACCCGCGCCCACAGCCGCGACGTCTCGACCAGCTCCGCCGACATCACCCAGCGCGGCTGCTTCTTGAACAGCGCCGATCCCGGGAACACGCCGAACCGGGCGCCACGCGCGCCGAGGTAGTCGCCCTTCGCCGGGTCCTTGAGCCCGATGTGCGAGAGCAGCCCGGCGATCAGCGACGTGTGCACGCGCTGCGGGTCGGCCGGGGTCGTGTTCGTGTTCAGCGAGATGCCGAGCGGCTTGGCCAGCTGACGCAGCTGGCTGAAGATGTCCTGCCACTCGCGCAGCCGCAGGTAGTTCAGGTATTCGGTGCGGCACATGCGCCGGAACTGGTTGCCGGACAACGTCTTCTGCTGCTCGGCGACGTACTCCCACAGGTTCAGGTAGGCCAGGAAGTCCGACGTCGGATCGGCGAACCGCGCGTGCTGGGCGTCGGCCGCCTGCTGCTTCTCGGCCGGCCGCTCGCGCGGGTCCTGGATGGACAGCGCGGCGGCGATGATCATGACTTCGCGGACGCAGCCGTTCTTCGCGGCCTCCAGCACCATCCGGCCCATCCGCGGGTCGACCGGCAGCTGCGCGAGCTTGCGGCCGATGTCGGTCAGGCTGCGGTCGGACCCGGAGCCGCCCGGGGCGAACGCGCCCAGCTCCTGCAGCAGGCCGACGCCGTCGGCGACCTGGCGGCGGTCCGGCGGTTCGACGAACGGGAACGCCGCGATGTCGCCGAGGCCCAGCGACGTCATCTGCAGGATGACCGAGGCGAGGTTGGTCCGCAGGATCTCCGGATCGGTGAACTCGGGGCGCGCCTCGAAGTCCTCTTCGGAATAGAGCCGGATGCAGATGCCGTCGGACGTCCGGCCGCAGCGGCCCTTGCGCTGGTTCGCCGACGCCTGCGACACCGGCTCGATCGGCAGCCGCTGCACCTTGGTGCGGTGGCTGTAGCGGGAGATCCGCGCGGTGCCCGGGTCGACGACGTACTTGATGCCCGGCACGGTCAGCGACGTCTCGGCCACGTTGGTGGCGAGCACGACCCGGCGCCCGGTGTGGGACTGGAAGATGCGCTGCTGCTCGGCCGAAGACAGCCGCGCGTACAGCGGGAGCACCTCGGTGTTGCGCAGGTTCGCGCGGTTCAGGACGTCGGCGGTGTCGCGGATTTCGCGCTCGCCGGAGAGGAACACCAGGATGTCGCCGGGGCCCTCGGCGCACAGCTCCTCGACGGCGTCGAGGATGCCCTGGGTCTGGTCGCGCTGGTCAGCGTCTCCGGAGCCCTCGGGAGCTGCAGGGTTTTCGGGGTCGACCAGCGGCCGGTAGCGCACCTCGACCGGGTACGTCCGGCCGGAGACCTCGACGATCGGCGCGTCGTCGAAGTGCTTCGAGAAGCGCTCCGGGTCGATCGTCGCCGAGGTGATGATCACCTTGAGGTCGGGGCGGCGCGGCAGCAGCTGCTTGAGGTAGCCGAGGATGAAGTCGATGTTGAGGCTGCGCTCGTGGGCCTCGTCGATGATCAGCGTGTCGTACTGGCGCAGCGACCGGTCGGTCTGGATCTCGGCCAGCAGGATGCCGTCGGTCATCAGCTTGACCAGCGTGTCCTGCCCGGACTGGTCGGTGAACCGCACCTTGTAGCCGACGGTCTCGCCGAGCTCGGTCTTCAGTTCGCTCGCGATCCGGTCGGCGACCGTGCGCGCGGCCAGCCGCCGCGGCTGGGTGTGCCCGATCTGGCCGCGGATGCCGCGGCCGAGCTCCAGGCAGATCTTCGGCAGCTGGGTGGTCTTGCCCGAGCCGGTCTCCCCCGCGACGATCACGACCTGGTGCCGGTCGATGGCGGCGGCGATCTCGTCCTTGAGCTTGCTGACCGGCAGCTCTGGGGGGTACTCGATCTTGGGCACGCTCTCGCGCCGCGACTGCAGGCGCAGCTCGGCCTTGTCGACGTCGGCGGCGATCTGCGCGAGGGCGGCATCGCGGTCGCGGGCTTTGCGGGCGCCTTCGAGCCGCCGGCGCAGCCGCTGCTCGTCACGCGGCATGAGCTCGGGCAGGCGCGCTCGCAGCGCGTGGAAGGGGGATGGCTCGGACATTCTCGGTCCAAGGATAGCCGTGGGTGACGAACCCGGCTTCCGAATATCCCCGGCGCGTGACCGGGCGCACGCGAAAGGCCCCCTCGCCGGCGGCGAGGGGGCCTTTCCCGCCGTGCGTCAGCCGGGCTGGCCGGGCTGCTGCGGCGGCTGGACCGGTGCCTGCTGCTGCGGCTGCGGCGCGTTCTTGGCCCGGTTCATCGCCACCGAACCACCGATCAGCGCGAGCCCGGCCACGCCGAGGACGATGCCGAACAGCGGCTGCATGTCAGTGGCCCAGGACAGGATCCGGAACTCGTAGTCGAACTGCTCGAGGACGATGGTGCCGAACCCGAGCACGGCGCACAGCACGCCGATCCGCATCATGATCGAAGACATGGGAAACCCCTCGTGAAAGGAACGATGGAACCACCGGTCCGTCCCCGAGCGGCCGTGGCGAGGCAGAACCGTAGCGGCCCCGGCCCCGGCTGTCGCCGGAGTTCCCGATTCGTTACCTCACGTCCGCTGCAGCGAGTCCGGGCCCAGGTCGGCCAGCGTGCGGTGGCCCGAAAGCCCCATGGTCAGGTCGAAGTCCGCCAGCAGGCTGCGCAGGACGTGGCGCACGCCGTCCTCGCCCGCGTGGGCCAGGCCGTACACCCACGGGCGGCCGATCAACACCGCCCGCGCGCCCAGGGCCAGCGCCTTGAGGACGTCGGCACCGGTGCGGATGCCGGAGTCGAACAGCACCTCCATGCGGTCGCCGACCGCCGCGACGATGCCCGGCAGGGCCTCCAGTGCGCCGATCGCGCCGTCGACCTGGCGGCCGCCGTGGTTCGACACCACGATGCCGTCCATGCCCGCCTCCAGAGCGCGGCGCGCGTCCGCGACGTGCTGGATGCCCTTGAGTACGATCGGGCCGTCCCAGTGCTCGCGCAGGAACGGCAGCTGGTCCCACGTCCGGTCGGTGCCGGTGAGCATGCCGATCCACCGCAGGATCGCCATGTTCGGGTCGTCCTCCGGCGTCTTCTCCAGCAGGCCGCGGAACACCGGGTCGGTGAACGGGACGGCGCAGCCCTCGCCCTTCAGGAACGGCAGGTACGCCTGGTCCAGATCGGACGATCGCCAGGCCAGGGTCCACGTGTCGAGCGTGACGACCAGCGCGGTGAAGCCGGCGTTCTTCGCCCGCGTCAGCAGGCTCGCGCAGACGTCGTTGTCGCCGGGCCAGTACAGCTGGAACCAGCGGGGGCCGTCGCCGTTCGCCGCGGCGACGTCCTCGATGCCGGTCGACGACGCCGTGGACAGGATGAACGGCAGCCCGACCGACGCGGCGGCGCGAGCGGTCGCGGACTCGGCGTCCGGGTGGACGATCGACTGGACGCCGACCGGCGCGACGGCCACCGGCGCGGGCAGCCGGGTGCCGAGCACCGTCGTGGCCAGGTCGCGGTCGGTGGCGCCGGTCAGCATCCGGGGCACGACGCGCCAGCGGTCGAACGCCTCGCGGTTGGCGCGGGCGGTCGCGCCGGAGCCGGCCGCGCCCGCGACGTAGGAGAACGGCCCGGGTGCCATGACCTCGCGCGCCGACGCTTCGAGCTTCGTCGCGTCGGTCGAGCACGGCGGCAGCTGACCACCGAGTCCCTGCAGGTAGATCTCGTTCTGGTAGCTGCCGAAGCGTTCGGTCACGGTTGCCTCCTCGCGTTCGAGGGGGCACTGTACCCGCCGGTAGTTCACCCGGCGCCGGGAACTGACCGGCGGGTAACCTGAGCCCCGTCGACGTCCCGGAGGAGAAGACATGCGCGCCTACGACGTGGTCCTGTTCGGCGCCACGGGGTTCACCGGCGGCCTGACCGCCGAGTACCTGGCCCGCCACGCGCCGGCGGACCTGCGCTGGGCGCTGGCCGGGCGCAACCGCGGCAAGCTCGAGGCCGTCCGGACGCGGCTGGCGGAGATCGACGACCGGTTCGGCGTGCTCGACCTGCTCGTCGCCGATTCCGGTGACCGGGCTTCCCTGGTGGCCGTCGCGGAGGCCACGAAGGTGGTGATCACGACCGTCGGCCCCTACGTGACGCACGGCGAGCCGTTGGTGGCCGCGTGCGCCGAGGCGGGGACCGACTACGTCGACCTGACCGGCGAACCCGAGTTCGTCGACCGGATGTACCTGGCGCACGACCGGCGCGCCCGCGAGACCGGCGCACGGCTGGTGCACGCGTGCGGGTTCGACTCGATCCCGCACGACCTCGGCGCGTGGTTCACCGTGCAGCAGCTGCCCGAAGGGGTGCCACTGCAGGTCGACGGCTACGTCCGGGCCGGCGGGGTGCCCTCGGGCGGCACGTTCCTCAGCGCGCTGACCATCATGTCGCGCCTGCCGGCCGGGGCCCGCGTCGCGAAGGAACGCGCGGCCGCCGAACCACGGCCCGCCGGGCGGTTCGCCCGCACCCCGCTCGGCCGCCCGCACCGGGTCGCCGAGCCGGGCTGGTGGGCGGTGCCGCTGCCGACGATCGACGCCGACGTCGTCCGCCGGTCGGCGACCGCGTCCGAGCGCTACGGGCCGGACTTCACGTACCGGCACTTCGCCGCGGTGAAGCACCTGCCGGTGCTGGCCGGCGGGGTGGCCGGGGCGGGCGCCCTGCTCGCCGCGGCGCAGGTCCCGCCGGCCCGGCGGGCGCTGTCGCGGCTGCTCGCGCCCGGCAACGGGCCGAGTCCCGCGCGGCGCGCGCGGTCGTGGTTTTCGGTGCGGTTCATCGGCGAAGGCGGCGGCTCACGGGTGGTGACGGAGGTGTCGGGCGGCGACCCGGGCTACGACGAGACGGCGAAGATGCTGGCGGAGTCGGCCCTGTGCCTGGCGACCGACGACCTCCCGGAGACGGCGGGCCAGGTGACCACAGCGACCGCGATGGGCGGTGCGCTGGTGGACCGGCTCACCAAGGCGGGCATCCGCTTCACGACGCTGTGATCTCGTAGTCGGCTTCGCGGAACTCCCCCACCTGCGACCGCAGCCGTCCGGTGGAGAACGGCCAGCTGAAGCTGTTGCGCCCGTTGACGTCCGTGTAGTAGCTGGAACAGCCGCCGGACTGGTAGACCGTACCCGGCAGGGCCGCCTGGACGGCCGCGTTGAACGCCGCCTGGGCTTCCGGGCGGACCGACAGCGACGTCCCCGGCGACCGCAGTGTCCGGGTCACCGCCGCGACCGTGTGCCGCAGCTGGGCCTCGACGATCGTGAACGCCGACGAGTGCCCGGTGCCGAGACTCGGGCCCAGCAGCAGGTACAGGTTCGGGAACCCGGCCACCGTCGTCCCCGCGTACGCCTGCGGGCTGCCCTTCCAGTGGTCGTCCAGGCTCCGGCCGCCGGCGTCGAACACCCGCGCCGACACCGGCATGTCGAGGATGTGGAAGCCGGTGCCGAAGATGATCGCGTCGACCTCCGCCGACGAGCCGTCCGCGCCGGAAACCCGGCTGCCGGCGATGGACCGCACCGCGGTCGGGTGAACGTCCACATGGGACCGGGTCAGCGCGCGGTAGTACGTGTTCGACATGAGCAGGCGCTTGCAGCCGAGCGTGTAGTCCGGCGTGAGCGCCTGGCGCAGCACGGGATCCCGGACGGACCGGCGCAGGTGGGCGAGCCCGATCTTCTGCACCTGCCGCAGCAGCCACGGGTGCCGGAAGCCGAAGCCGAGCGTCTCCATCAGGCCGTATTCGGCGGCGCGCAGGGCACCCTGGAGGATCGGGAACCGCCGCAGGAGGAACCGTTCGACGCCGGGGACGGGGTGGTCCGGTTTCGGCAGGACCCACTGCGCGGTGCGCTGGAACAGGTGCAGCCGCCCCACGCGGGGCACGATCTCCGGGACGAACTGGACCGCGGACGCGCCGGTGCCGACCACCGCGACCCGCTTGCCCGTCAGGTCGTAGCCGTGGTTCCAGCGCGCGGAGTGGAAGACCTCGCCGGGAAAGCCGGCGAGCCCGGGCAGGTCCGGGACCAGCGGTTCGTGCCAGGGACCGGTGCCGGCGACCAGGACCCGCGCGGTGTAGGGACCTTGTGACGTCTCGAGCTCCCAAAGGGACTTCCGGGCGTTCCACTGCGCGCGCGTCACTTCGACGCCGTAGCGGATCTTCCGTGTGACGCCGAAGCGCGCGGCCGTGTCCTGCAGGTAGGCCCGGATCTCGGCCTGGCCGGCAAACGCGCGCGTCCACTCGGGATTGGGCGCGAAGGAGTAGGAGTACAGCGCGGACGGGACGTCGCAGGCGCAACCGGGGTAGGTGTTGTCGCGCCAGGTCCCGCCGAGCGCGCCGGCCTTCTCCAGCACGGCGAGGTCGCCGACCCCGGCCCGGGAGAGGCGGATGGCGGCACCCAGCCCCGACGCCCCGGCGCCGACGACGAGGACCGCGAAGTCGCGTTGTTCCATTTTCGGAGACTAGCAGTATCCGAAAACCATCGGTACCCCAATTCCAAGGTTCGCTAGAGTGCCCGCATGGCCCGACTCACCCGCGCGGAAAGCCAGGCGCGCACCCGCGAGCAGCTGGTCGAGACCGCCAAGCTGCTCTTCCTGCGCGACGGCTACTCGGTGACGTCGCTGGAGAAGGTCGCCGACGAGGCCGGGTATTCGAAGGGCGCGGTGTACTCCAACTTCCGCAGCAAGGACGAGCTCTGCCTCACCGTGCTCGACCGGATCCACGACGAGCAGGTCACCTTGATCGCCGGGGCGCTGGCCGGCGCCGAAGGGGTGGAAGGACTGCTGGCGGCGTTCCAGACCTGGGCCGAGCGCAGCATCGGCGACGAAGCCTGGACCGCGCTCGAGGTCGAATTCGCCACGAACGCGCGGCGCGACCCGCACGTGCGCGCCGAACTGGCCGCGCGGGACAAGGCCATCCGCGACACCATCGCCGGCCTGCTCACCGGGTACGCCGAGCGGTTCGGGATCACCCTCCCGATGTCGGCCGACGACGCCGCCACGGCGTTGCTCAGCCTGGGCATCGGGCTCGGCGTCCAGCGCGCGATCGACCCGACGATCCCGGTGACCGTGCTGCCGGACGTCATCCGCCTCTTCGCCGGGGTGCGCTGACCGTCCTTTCCGGACCCTTCGACGGTGGTCTGGACCGTTCACGAACATGAACGAATTCCACCTCTTGTGGAGCTCGCTGACTCTTCGCTACCGTGTCGCTACGCCGCAGCTCCACCCGCATCACCCGTACCCGCCGTGCTCCGACGGCGCATCCCGCGGAAAGGGTCCCCTCCCCATGAGCAAGAAGTTGCGGCCGGTCCTCATCGGCACGCTCGGCGCCGCCTCCGTCGCGGCCCTCGTGATCACCACGCCCGCGCTCTCCTCGGCCGCACCCGCACCGCTGGCCGCGGCCGGCGCGTCCGTGTTCGCCGCCGGCGACCTTTCGGCCCCGGCCAAGAAGGAAATCGCGATGAAGCTGGTCTCCAGCGCGGAAAACTCCTCGCTGGACTGGAAAGCGCAGTACAAGTACATCGAGGACATCGGTGACGGCCGCGGCTACACCGCGGGCATCATCGGTTTCTGTTCCGGCACCGGCGACATGCTCGAACTCGTCGAGGCGTACACGAATTCCGTCCCGAACAACCCGCTGGCGAAGTACCTTCCGGCGCTGCGCAAGGTGAACGGCACGGACTCCCACGCCGGGCTGGGCTCGGCGTTCGAGAGCGCGTGGAAGCAGGCCGCGGCGACGACGGCGTTCCAGACCGCGCAGAACAACGAGCGCGACCGCGTCTACTTCAACCCGTCGGTCAGCCAGGGCAAGTCGGACGGCCTGAGCAACCTCGGCCAGTTCGCCTACTACGACGCCATCGTGATGCACGGCCCCGGCGACAGCTCCGACAGCTTCGGCGGCATCCGCAAGGCCGCGATGAAGAAGGCGAAGACCCCGGCCCAGGGCGGCGACGAAGCGACGTACCTCAAGGCTTTCTTCGCCGCCCGCAAGGTGATCATGAAGCAGGAGGACGCGCACTCCGACACCTCCCGCGTCGACACCGAGCAGCTGAAGTTCCTCAACGAGGGCAACTTCGACCTGCACACGCCGCTGAAGTGGAAGGTGTACGGGGACTCGTACACGATCAACTGAGCCGGGCTACCGGGTCAGGAGCGCATCCGCCGTGCGGGTGTTCAGGATGCGCTCCGGCCCGATCCCCGCCTTGATCGCGCGCTCGCAGCCGTAACCCAGCCAATCCAGCTGCCCGGGCGCGTGCGCGTCGCTGTCGATCGTGAAGTCGCAGCCGATTTCCGCCGCCAGGCGCAGCAACCGCATCGGCGGGTCCAAGCGTTCCGGCCGGGAATTGATCTCCACCGCGACGCCGTTCTCCCGGCACGCCGTGAACACCGCTTCGGCGTCGAACTCCGACTCCGGCCGCCCGCGGCCGACCACCAGCCGGCCCGTGCAGTGCCCCAGCACCCGCACGTGCGGGTTGCGGACCGCCGCCACCATCCGGCGGGTCATGTCCCGCGAAGGCATCCGCAGCTTCGAGTGCACGCTCGCCACCACGAAGTCCAGCTCCCCCAGCAGCTCCTCTTCCTGGTCGAGGGAACCGTCGTCGAGGATGTCGACCTCGATGCCGTGCAGCAGGCGGAACGGTGCCATCAGCTCGTTGGCCTTCGCCACGATCTGCATCTGCGTCCGGAGCCGGTCCGGGGACAGCCCGTTCGCGACCGTCAGCCGCGGCGAGTGGTCGGTCAGCACCATCCACTCGTGACCGACGTCCCGGCCCGCGACCGCCATCTCACCGATCGAACTGCCGCCGTCGGACCAGTCCGAGTGGGTGTGGCAGTCGCCGCGCAACGCCGAGCGCAGCGGCTCGCCGTCCGGCAGCTTCTTTTCGACGATCTTCCCCCGGTAGGCCGGGTCACGACCGGCCAGCGCGTCCTCGATGACGCCGGCGGTGGCCTTGCCGATCCCCGGCAACGACGTCAGGGTGCCGTTTTCCGCCATTTTCGCCAGATTTTCGGCGCCGGTCTTGTCGACCGTCGCCGCGGCGTTCCGGAACGCCCGGACGCGGTAGGTCGGTTCCCCCGCGCGTTCGAGCTGGAACGCGATCTCCCGCAACGCCCATGCCGGATCCATGGGACCTGTCTACCCCCTCCGGGGCAGTTGATGCAGCTCGACGCCGGTCAGCGCGCCGTCTTCGATGCGGCAGGTCTGGTACGTGCAGAAGGGCTGGCGGCGGCGGTCCGTCGGCGAACCCGGGTTGAGCAGCCGCAGCCCGGACGGCGCCACCGTGTCCCACGGGATGTGGCTGTGCCCGAAGACCAGCACGTCGGTGTCCGGGAACTGCGCGTCGCACCGCTGCTCACGGCCCTGCTTCGCGCCGGTCTCGTGGATCACCGCCAGGCGCACACCGCCGAGTTCGGCCCGCGCGATCTCCGGCAACCGCGCCCGCAGCGCCGGGCCGTCGTTGTTGCCGTACACGCCGATGAGCCGCTTGCTGCGCTCTTCCAGCTCGTCCAGCAGGGCGACGTCGACCCAGTCGCCCGCGTGCACGACGACGTCGGCGGCCGCCACCTCGGCCCACACCTGCGGCGGCAGCTCGCGGGCGCGGGCCGGCAGGTGGGTGTCCGAGATGAGCAGCAGCCTCATCCGATGGCCTTCAACACCCGTTCGAGGAACCCGCCGATGTGGTCGCGCAGCAGGGCGGCCGCGCCCTCGGCGTCGCCCTTCTTCGCCGCGGCCAGCACCGCCCGGTGCTCGGTCCACTCCTTCTTCCAGCTGGGGTTGGCTTCCCAGCCGACGACGCTGATCAGCGCCGCGCGATCCTTGAGGTCGTCGAGGATGCTGACCAGCAGCGGGTTGCCGCAGCCGCGGTAGAGGGCGCGGTGGAAGCGGCGGTTCAGCAGGCTCAGCGCGGCCTGGTCCTTGTCCGCGATCGCCGTCGACGCCTCCTTCAGCGCCTCCGCCGCGTCTTCCAGCAGCTCGAGGTCGTGCTGCTCGACGGTCCGCCGGACGGCCTCGGGTTCGAGCACCATCCGCACGTCGTAGACGGACTTCGCGAGCTCGGCGTCGACCGTGATCACCGACGCGCCCTTGTACGGGCTGAACGTCACCAGCCCGGAGTTCGACAGCACCTTCAGCGCCTCGCGCACCGGGGTCTTCGACACGCCGAGCCGCGCGGCCAGCTCCGCTTCGACGAGCGGTTGACCGGGCACCAGTTCCCGGGTCAGGATGCCGCGGCGGATCTCCTCCAGGACCACTTCGGTCCGGGAGGCGGGCAGGCTGAACGTCCCGGTCATGGCGCGCTCCCTAGTTCGTGTCGGAACCCATTCAACCAGGCCCGGCAGATCGTATATCAGATGCCATACTGGATCGTATGAAGCAACCCGAGGAACTCCGCAGCCACCGGTGGTTCGGCGGCGACGAACTGCGCAACTTCAGCCACCGCGCCCGCAGCCGTCAGCTCGGCTACAACCCGGAAGAGCACCTCGGCAAACCCGTCATCGGCATCCTCAACACCTGGTCGGACATCAACCCCTGCCACATGCACCTGCGCGAACGCGCCGAGCAGGTCAAGCGGGGCGTCTGGCAGGCCGGCGGCTTCCCGCTGGAGTTCCCCGTCGCCACGCTGTCGGAGACCTACCAGAAGCCGACCCCCATGCTCTACCGCAACCTGCTGGCCATGGAGACCGAGGAGATCCTCCGGTCCTACCCGATCGACGGCGCCGTGCTGATGGGCGGCTGCGACAAGACCACCCCGGCGCTGCTGATGGGCGCGGCCAGCGCGGGCCTGCCGGCCATCTTCGTCCCGGCCGGGCCGATGTTGCGCGGGCACTGGCGCAACGAGGTCCTCGGCAGCGGCACCGACATGTGGAAGTACTGGGACGACAAGCGCGCCGGGCTGATCGGTGACGCCGAAATGTCCGAACTGGAGCGGGGGCTCGCGCGTTCGCCGGGGCACTGCATGACGATGGGGACGGCGTCGACCATGACCTCGGCCGCCGAGGTGCTCGGCGTGACGCTGCCGGGCGCCGCGTCGATCCCCGCCGTCGACTCGGCGCACCACCGGATGGCCGCGGCGAGCGGCGCCCGGATCGTCGGCATGGTCTGGGAAGGCCTGACCATCACGCAGGTGCTGGACAAGCGCGCGTACGCGGACGCCATCACCACCGTCCTCGCGCTCGGCGGCTCGACCAACGCCGTGATCCACCTGATCGCGATGGCCGGCCGCAGCGGGATCCCGCTGAGCCTGGCCGACTTCGACGCCATCGCCCGGCGCGTGCCGGTGCTGGCGAACATCCGGCCCGGCGGCGACTGGCTGATGGAGGACTTCTACTACGCCGGCGGCCTGCCCGGGCTGCTGTCGCGGCTGACCGATCTGCTGCACCCCGACCGCCTCACCGTCACCGGCCGCACCCTCGGCGAGAACCTCGCGCAAGCGCAGGTGCACAACGACGACGTCATCCGGCCCCGGGACAACCCGGTCGCCGCCGAGGGCGGGGTCGCGGTGCTGCACGGGAACCTGGCGCCCTCGGGCGCGGTCATCAAGCACATCGCGGCCGAGAAGCACCTGCTGACGCACACCGGACCCGCCGTGGTGTTCGAGGACTACCCCGACCTGAAGAAGCGGATCGACGACCCGTCGATCACCGCGGACTCGGTGCTGGTGCTGCGCGGCTCCGGCCCGCTCGGCGGCCCCGGCATGCCCGAATACGGGATGCTGCCGATCCCCGCGCACCTGCTCGAACAGGGCGTCCGGGACATGGTCCGGATTTCGGACGCGCGGATGAGCGGGACGAGCTACGGCGCCTGCGTCCTGCACGTGGCCCCCGAGTCGCACGTCGGCGGCCCGCTGGCCTTGGTCCGCGACGGCGACCTGATCACCTTGGACGTTCCCTCGCGCACCCTGCGGCTCGAGGTGTCCGATGAGGAACTGGCGCGGCGGCGTGCCGGGTGGACCGCCCCGGCGCCCCGGTTCGAACGCGGGTACGGCGCGCTCTACAGCGAACACATCACGCAGGCCGACGAAGGGTGCGACTTCGACTTCCTGGCCCGGGCGGGCCACAATCCGGAACCGGACGCGCGCTGACGCCGAACGGTGACCGTTTCATCCCCCGTTAGGGCGAGTCGTACGGCTTGTCCGGCTGCCCCGTACGCTGTTCCCGTCACCGGCGCAACCCGGTGCCGCGTTGAAGGGGTGGAGAGTTGCCGCACGAACCGCACTGGCCCGACTCACACGGAGAGCAGACCGACGTCCTGCCGGTCGTCCGGCCCGAGCCGCAGCCGGACCCCACCGCCGCGACGCGCTCCTTCCGCACGGCGGGCTTGATCGCGGGCGGGGTGTTCGGCGTGCTCGTCGCGGTCTACGGGATCGACCTCCTGATCAGCCAGGGCAGCGTCCCGCGCGGGGTGACCGTCGCCGGTGTCGACGTCGGCGGGATGGGCCGGGAGGCGGCCGAGCAGGAACTGCGCGGGAAGATCGAACCGCGGCTCACGCGCCCGCTCGCCGTCACCGCGGGCGAGTACCAGGGCACGCTGGCGCCGACGCTCGCCGGGCTGAAGCTCGACTGGCCGCAGACCCTCGACCAGGCCGGCGAGCAGCCGCTGAACCCCTTCACGCGCCTGTCTTCGCTGTTCTCCAGCCGCGAGGTCGGCGTCGTCAGCCACGCCGACGACGCGAAGCTCACCGCCGCGCTGGAGGCGCTGCGCGGCCAGGTCGACCGCGAGCCGGTCGAAGGCACCGTCAAGTTCGAGGGCGCCCGGCCGGTCGCCGTGCCGCCGAAGACGGGGCAGAAGCTCGACGTGCCGGGCGCGACCGCCGCCGTCGTCGAGAAGTGGGCGAGCGGGCAAACCCTGGCGCTGCCGGTGACCAGCACGCCGGTCCGGACCACGGCCGAAGGCGTCCAGGCGGCGCTCGACGGGTTCGCGCGGCCCGCCGTGTCCGGCCCGCTGCTGGTCAAGGGCGAGGGCAAGGTCGCCACCGTGAAGCCGGAGGTGATCGCCGCGGCGAACACCTTCGAACCGGCCGAGGGTGGCGGTCTGACGCCGAAGATCGACAACGCGAAGATCGCCGAAGCCGCCGGGCCGCAGCTGAAGTCCACCGAGAAGGAGGGCAAGGACGCGACCGTCGTCTTCGAGGGCGGCAAGCCCGCGGTCGACCCCTCCACCGACGGCCGGACCGTCGACTGGGACCCCAGCCTCAAGCCGCTGCCCGACGTGCTCAAGAAGACCGACGGCCGCGAGCTCCCGGCCGTCTACAAGGACAGCCCGGCGAAGGTGACCACCGAGCAGGCGAACCAGCTCGGCATCAAGGAAGTCGTCGGCGAGTTCACGACCCAGAAGTTCGCGGCCGACTCCGGGGTGAACATCCGGGTCGTGGCCCAGAAGGTCAACGGCGCCATCGTCAAGCCCGGGGAAACCTTCAGCCTCAACGGTTTCACCGGGCCGCGCGGCGCGGCCCAGGGCTACGTCGAGGCGGGCGTGATCAAGGACGGCGCTCCCGGGCGCGAGGTCGGCGGCGGCATTTCGCAGTTCGCGACCACGCTGTACAACGCGTCGTACTTCGCGGGGCTGAAAGACGCGGGGCACAAGGAGCACAGCTACTACATCAGCCGCTACCCCGCCGCGCGCGAGGCGACGGTGTTCCAGAACCCCAACGGCTCCAGCGTCATCGACCTCAAGTTCACCAACGACTCGCCGACCGGCATCGCGATCCAGACCATCTGGACGCCGTCGTCGATCACCGTGAAGCTGTGGGGCACCAAGCGCTACACCGTCGAGTCGATCGAAGGCGCCCAGACCAACCAGAGCGACCCGCCGACCAAGCCGGGGCCGGCGGAGAACTGCCACGCATCGAACGGCGCGCCGGGGTTCACCACCAGCAACACCCGCGTGCTCAAGGACGCCGCCACCGGCCGCGAGGTCAGCCGGTCGACCCGGACCGTCCACTACAACCCGCAGCCGAAAATCGTCTGCGGCGAGGGACAGTGACCTCCTAACGGCCGTTCACGCTGGGCGTCCGCGGCAGTACCGTGGGTGCCCATGAACGGACGCGCGGCAGGCTTCCGGGACGTCCTCGCCGTGACCGAGTTCCGGGCCCTGTTCTCGGCCCAGCTCGTCTCGGTCACCGGTGACCAGCTGGCCAGGGTCGCGCTGTCGATCCTGGTGTACGACCGCACGAACTCGCCGGGCTGGGCCGCGCTGACCTACGCGCTGACGTTCCTGCCGGACCTCGTCGGCGGGCCGTTGCTGTCCGGCCTCGCCGACCGGCACCCGCCGCGGACGGTGATGGTCCTGTCCGATGTCCTGCGGGCCCTCGCGGTGGCCGTGATGGCGGCGCCGGGCCTGCCCCTGCCGGTGGTGGCGGCGCTGCTGGTCGGCGTCCAGCTCGTCAACCCCGTCTGGAACTCGGCGCGGGCCGCGCTGCTGCCGCAGGTGCTGCCGGGTGAGACGTTCGTGCCCGGGATGGGCCTGCTGATGATGCTGGTGCAGGCGGGCCAGGTCGCCGGGTTCGCCCTCGGCGGTCTGCTCGTGGCGGGTCTCGGCACCGGCGGTGCCCTGCTGGCGGACGCAGCGAGCTTCGCGGTGTCGGCCCTGTTCCTGGTCGCCGGCGTCCAGGAGCGGCCGCCGAGGGACACCTCCGGTGTCCGGTGGTGGCGGCACGTCCGGGCGGGCTGGACGGTGGTGGTCGGCGACCGGCGGCGGCTCGCCCTGGTGGCGCTGGGGTGCGTGTCGGGGGTCTACATCGCGGGCGAGGCGATCGCCGCGCCGTACGCCTCCGAGCTCGGCGGCGGTGCGGTCGTGGTCGGGCTGCTGCTCGGGGCGTTCGCGCTGGGGAACGTGCTCGGCATGGCGGCGTTGTCGCGGATCCCGCCCGCGCGGCGGCCGCGGCTGCTGGGGCCGCTCGCCGTGCTGGCCTGCGCGGCTTTGCTGGGCTGCGCGCTGCACCCGGACCTAGTGGCCACTTTGGCGCTGTTCACGCTGTCCGGGGTGGCCAGTTCGTACAACTTGATCGCGAACACGACGTTCGTGCAGCTGACGCCGGACGCCCAGCGCGCCCAGGCGTTCGGCTTCGCGTTGACGGCGTTGCGGGTGTCGCAAGGGCTCGGCGTGGTGCTGGCCGGCGTGGCGGCCGAACGGGCGGCCCCGCACGCCGTCGTCGCGGGGGCCGGGGCGATCGGCGTGGTGGCGGCGTTCGGTGCGGCCCGGCTGTGGCGGCGGGCGCAACCGGATCCCCGGTGACCGGTCCCGCCGGGGTACCGGTCACCGGGCACTGGTCAGCGCCGCGTCCAGTCGGTGGGGATCTGGCGGGGGGTCCAGTCGGTCGGGCACTGCGCCGGCGCGGCGCCGGGGCGGGCCCAATCGGTCGGCAGCTCGCGGACGGTCCAGTCGGTGGGCAGTTCGCGGGCGGTCCAGTCGGTCGGCAGCTGCCGCGGGGTCCAGTCGGTCGGGATCGCCCGGGTCCAGTCGGTGGGGAGCTGCCGGGTCCAGTCGGTCGGCCGCTGCGCGCGACGGCGGGACGGGACGATGTTGCTGCCGGTCAGGAAGTGCGACATGATTTTCTCCTGGTTTGTGAGGGAACTTGCACGGTGCGTAACCGGACCGTAGCCTGACCGGCCTAGTGACACACCGCGTTCATTCGATTACAGTGACGATTTCTGCGAAGAGTTCCGTCCTGAGCAGAAGGGCGTTTCGTGGGATTGTCCGGGTCCCCAGGGCGAAAGCCCAGCTCAGAACGTCCACGATCAGGTATCCGAACGTGGGCGATGTGGAAGCTGGCCACTCCGGTGTTCGGCTACGTCCTCATCGTCGACGCCTTGGCGCTGATCGCGGTCCTCTCGACGGCCGCGCTGGTGCCGATCACCACCTCGTCGCTGCTCTGGTGTGGACTGATCCTCGCCGGTGAGGTCGTGCACCTCGAAGCGGCGCAACGCATCGAGCGCATCCGCGAGCTGGCCGCCGACGGCCGTCCGCACATGCACCTGCAGTCGATCTGGATCTTCGCCGGGCTGCTCCTGCTACCCCCGCCGTTGGCCACGCTCGTCATCGTCGTGAGTTATGCCCATTCCTGGGTCCGCGTCTACAAACGGCGAGGCGTGATTCACCGGAAAGTGTTCTCCGGCGCGACGGTGATCCTGGCGTGCGCCGCCGCGGGGGCCGTGTTGTGGGCGGGTACCGGGCACGTGGCGCCGTACGTGCCCTACCTCGACGGGTTCGGCGGGATGACCGCGCTGCTGACGTCCGGGATCGTCTACTTCGGCCTGAACTACGTGCTCGTGATCGTGGCGATCCTGATGAGCAACCCGGGAAAGCCGCCGCGGCGGGCGTTCGGCAACCCGTCCGACGTGCTGATCGTGCTGGCCGCGGTCGGCGTCGGCTGCGGCATCGCGCTGGTGATGACGGTCCGGCCGTGGCTGCTGCCGGTGCTCATGGTGACGCCGGTGGCGCTGCACATCGGCCTGCTGCTGCCCCAGTTCCAGGCGGCCGCGCGCACGGACTCCAAGACGGCGCTGCTCGCGCCGGAGTTCTGGGTCCAGCTGGCCCGCAACGAGCTGGCCCGCGCGGCGGAGCTGTCCTCGACGGCCGGCGTGCTGATGATCGACATCGACCACTTCAAGGCCATCGACGACGGCAACGGCCACCTGGCGGGCGACGAGGTCCTGCGCGCGGTCGCGGCGGCGATCCAGGGCTCGGTCCGCGGCGGCGACTACGTGGGCCGCTTCGGCGGCGACGAGTTCGTGGTGCTCCTCCCGGGCACGAACAGCGCGGAGATCGCCTCGGTCGCGGACCGCATCCGGACGGCGATCGCCCGGCTCGAGGTGCCGGTCCCGGTGATCCGCCCGGGCAAGCCCGAGGTGATCAGCGGCCTGACGGCCTCGATCGGCGCGGCGGTGTACCCGGAAACGGCCACGGAGTACACGATCCTGCTGCAGGCAGCGGACGACGCGGTGTTCGAAGCCAAGGCGGGCGGCCGCGACCGTGTGGTCCTGGCGACCGCCCGCACCGAGCTGACCCGACCGGAAATCCCCGACGTGCTGTAGCGGGTCAGGGCAAGGTGGCCAGCGACGCTTCGAGGGTGGCCTCGGACAGTTCGTCGTCCACCATGTCCCCGGCGAGGTAGGCACCGTACGCCGGCAGGTCGAGGTGGGCGTGCCCGCACAACGCCGTCAGGATCACCTTCTCCTCACCGGTTTCCTTGCACCGCAACGCTTCCCGGATGCACGCCGCGAGCGCGTGGGTCGGCTCCGGTGCCGGGATGATGCCCTCGGACCGGGCGAACCGCACCCCCGCCGCGAAACACTCCTGCTGCCCGATCGCGATCGCCTCGATCAGGCCGAGTTCGTGGATGTGCGAAATCAGCGGTGACATCCCGTGGTAGCGGAGGCCGCCCGCGTGGATCGGGTCCGGGATGAACTCGTGGCCGAGCGTGTGCATCTTCAGCAACGGCGTCAGTCCGGCCGTGTCGCCGAAGTCGTAGGCGTACTTGCCGCGCGTCAGCGACGGGCAGGCCGCCGGCTCGACCGCGCGGATCACCGGGTCCATCCGGCCGGCCAGCTTCTCGCGCAGGAACGGGAAGGCGAGGCCGCCGAAGTTGGAGCCGCCGCCGGTGCAGCTGACCAGGACGTCCGGGGTGTCGCCGGCCAGTTCGAACTGCTTGAGCGCCTCCTCGCCGATGACCGTCTGGTGCAGCAGCACGTGGTTGAGCACGCTGCCGAGCGCGTACCGCGCGTCCGGGTCCTGCGCCGCCTGCTCGACGGCTTCGCTGATGGCGATGCCGAGACTGCCCGTCGAGTCCGGGTGCTGCTTGAGGATCGCCCGGCCGGACTCGGTCAGCTCCGAGGGGCTCGGGTGGACGGTCGCGCCGAACGTCTCCATCATCAGCTTGCGGTAGGGCTTCTGGTCGTAGGAGGCGCGCACCTGCCAGACCTCGCACTCCAGCCCGTACTGCGCGCAGGCGAAGGCGAGCGCACTCCCCCACTGGCCGGCGCCGGTCTCGGTGGTCAGCCGCCTGACACCTTCGGCCGCGTTGTAGAACGCCTGCGGCACGGCGGTGTTCGGCTTGTGCGAGCCGACCGGGCTGACGCCCTCGTACTTGTAGTAGATCCGCGCCGGAGTACCCAGCGCCCTCTCCAGCCGGCGCGCCCGGTACAGCGGCGACGGGCGCCAGAGCCGGTAGACCTCCCGCACTTCCTCCGGGATGTCGACATAGCGATCAGTCGTCACTTCCTGGGCGATGAGCGCCTGCGGGAACAGCGGCGCGAGGTCGTCCGGGCCCACGGGCTCGCGCGTGCCGGGGTGCAGCGGCGGTGGCGGCGGCTCGGGCAGGTCGGGGATGACGTTGTACCACTGGGTCGGGAGATCGGCTTCGTCCAGGACGTATTTGGTCTGCTCAGCCATCACGCCTCCTTGGTCGGCACCTCAACCTAGGACGCACCCGGCCGCGGAGCCAGTACGGTGACCGGGTGGAGAATTCAGTGCTGAACGACATCCCGACCTGGCACCCACCCGCCGGCCGCGGTCCGGGCCTGGTGCTGGTCCAGGAAATCTTCGGCCTGGACGACTACCTGCGCTCGGTGGCGTCGGACCTGGCCGCCGCGGGGTACGTGGTGGCGGTCCCGGAGCTGTTCCGGCGGACGGCGCCGGGCTGGTCGTCGACCCACGACGAAGCGGGTGTCGCGGCTTCGATGGCGGTGGCGGCCTCCTTCGACCCGGCGTTGGGACTGTCGGACGTCCTGGCCACGGTGGCCCACCTGCGGTCCCTGCCGTCGGTGACGGGTGGCGTGGGTGTCCTGGGTTTCTGCTTGGGCGGCTCGCTGGCCTTCGCGGCGGCCGCCGAGGGCGACCCGGACGTGGCGGTGTCGTTCTACGGCTCGACGGTGGCGCAGCAGATCGACGCTCTTTCCCGCGTCGAATGCCCGATCCAGTTCCACTTCGGCGGCCAGGACCCGTACATCCCGCGTGCCGATGTGGCCGTGGTGGAGTCCGCGGTGGCCGCGCACCCCGGGGCGGAGATCCACGTCCAGGAGGAGGCCGGGCACGCGTTCCACAACAACGTGGCCCCGATGTTCCACCACCCCGAAGCGGCGGCCCGGGCGTGGGAGCTGACGACGGAATTCCTGCAGCGAACCCTGCCGGCGTGAAGGCGGCCGCGCTCTTCCGGAGTACCGGCGGACGCCCTGGTGTGCTCGTCGAGCTGGCTTTCCTGCTGCTCTGGTTCCTGCTCTTCGCGCGGCTCGACGCCGCTGTGGGCAAAGACTTCGCGGCCGCCGATGCCCATGCGCTGGCGCTGCAGTCCCTGGAACACGTGGCACAGCTCGACATCGAGCGGAGTACCAACGATTGGCTGGCCGGCCGGCCGGTCCTCGGCCACCTGGCGGTCTACGTCTACCGGCTGTACTACGTGGTGGTCGCGGGTGTGCTGCTGTGGGTGTTCGTCCGGCACGCCGCGGTCTACCGCCAGGTCCGCCGGACGATGGTCGCGATGACGGCCCTGGTCCTGCCGGTGTACTGGGCGGTGCCGATGTCGCCACCGCGGTTCGCCCTGCCGGGCGCGGTGGACATCGTTGCCCGGTACGACTTCCTGGACGTGGAGAGCTGGACCAAGCCGACCCACTACACGGCGATGCCCAGCATGCACGTCGGCTGGTCGCTGTGGTGCGCGTATGCCGTGTGGACCGCGCTCCGGGACTCCCACCCACGTCTGGCGTGGTCGGCGTGGGCGTTCCCGCTGCTGATGGCGGCGGTCGTGCTCGCCACGGCGAACCACTACGTCCTCGACATCGCGGGCAGCGTCGCACTGCTGACCGTCTCGGTCATCGTGGCGACGCTGTGGGGCCGCCTGCGCGGATCCCGGAATTCCGCGTAGGCGAACAGCGCTGCCGAGGCCTTCGACGCGATCTGCCGGTCTACCGCGTTCGTGAAACCGCCTATCCGCCAAACCACCAAGGCACGTCCGACTCGCCGAAGAGCATCACGAACGTGGACACCGGAAAACGATCATCCGGCGGGTGGAAATCCACGGTCGCCTCGATCTCTTCGGCGCTGAGCAAGGTCAGCCCGGCTTCCCGGAGCATCTCGATGATCCGCTTTTCTTCCGCAGGCCTGTTCTCGCCGAAACCGGTGACCACATCGGCACGTGCCAATAGCGTGTCGGGGTCGTCGCCGTACGCCAGGAACGCGTACGGCCCGACCGCCGACAGCCACAGCGACCAGCCCGACCGGCTCCGGCGATGCGGCTGCAGGGTATACGAAACACTGACGTCCAGCGGGTCAGTCCAGTCCTCGATGTGGAGGAACTCCCTGAATCCGTCCAGGAGCGGCTTCCACCGGTTGTCCCTCAACGCGTCGGAGAAGAACCCGTAGTACGGGCTCTGAAGATCTCCATAGGCACGGCGGGCATGCTCGAGGAACTCCTCCGACCGGCCTTCCTTGCCTGATGCCATGGCGAACCGTGCATTCCCTTCTTCGGGTGCGCCCCGTCCGAGCCGTTGACTACGCTCACCAGATGATGCTAATAATACTAGCACCATGAGATGGAAAGTCGATCACTCTTCACGAGAGGCGCTACCGCGCCAGATCGTGGCGTGCGTGCGGCGGGGCGTGACTTCGGGGGAACTTGCCATCGGCGAGCAGCTACCACCGGCGGCCGAGCTGGCCAAGGCGCTGTCGGTCGATCGCAACACCGTGCTGGCCGCCTACCGGCAGCTGCGCGACGACGGCGTGCTGGAGTTCCGCCGCGGCCGCGGGGCACGGGTCGCGTCCGCCGTCACGGAACCGGGTCCGGTCACCGAGGCGGCGCAGGCACTCGTCACCGTCGCCCGCCAGCACGGCCTGGGCCGGCACGACCTGCTTCGCCTCATCGAGAAACTGGCCTGACACGTCGAGAGGACGGTGCCCCGTGACGGCAGTACCCGGCCCCGGCCGGTATTCGATCTACACCGGACGCGTGACGAACTGGCCGCTGGTCGTGATTTTCGGCGTCGCCATGATGACGCCGCTGCCGGCCCTGGCGAGCATGTCGCACGGCGGCGGGCTCGACGAGACCGGACCCGCGATCTCGCTGCTGGTGGGCGCGGCCGCGGTGCTCTTCACCGGGCTGACCGGATCGAGTGTCAGGACGGCGGTGGGCCCCAACGGCGTCTCGGTCCACTGCGGGGCGTTCGGCTGGCCACGCCGCACCTACCGGCTGGCCGAGATCGACCGCGCCGAGGTGACCGAGCTGTCGCCGCTGTGGGGCCTGTGCCTGGGCCACTGGTGGACCCCCGGCCACACCTACTTCACGGCCCGTACCGGGCCCGCCCTTCGGCTGGTCCTGCGCACCGGCCGAAGGGTGACGATCAACGTCCCCGACCCCCACGCCGTGGCCACGATCGTCCACGAGGCGAAGGCCGCCTGACACCGCGATGCGGGCACGGCTGCGCTAGGGCCTGAAAAGCCGGTGCGGTGAACTGATCGGCCTCGCCACGCTGCTTTTGCGGACAGGCCTACACCCCCTGTCTCGGGCCGGGCGGATCCACCGGCCAAGGCGGCCCGGACGGGTAGCGCGGCCAAGGCGGATCCACCATGACCGGCGGCACGGCCGGGTCGCGCGCGCCGGCCCACCAGCCGGCCGCGACGATCACCGGCAGGCAAGCCGCGGCGAGGATCAGGCCGAGTGCGACCGCCGAGGCGTGTTCCTGCGGGTGGCCCACCGTCCAGCCCAGCGCGGGCGCGACGAACGCCAGTCCGGTCAGGACCGCGGCAGCGATGACAGCCGTCATGCGGGATCGGCGCAGGAGCCGTTGCGCCAGTGTGAGACCGGCACCGGCGCCGACCAGGCACAGGGCGGTCACCAGCCAGGGCACGGTCGACATCCCGGCGTCCGAGGTCAAGAACGCCACCACGCCGAGGACCGGGAGGCCCAGCACGATGAACAGGACGAGGGGGACCACGGCGGTGAGCCCGCGGCCGCGCCGGGCGCGGACCCGGGCGGCCGCCAGCGTCGTCCCGATCAGCAGCGCGAGCACGGCGAGCAAGCCGGCGTAGTTGACGTTGTCCCCGATCACCCGGCCGAACGCGGTGAGCGGCGCCGGCCGGATGTCCAGCCCGGTTTCGGGGACCACGACCGGGACCCGGCGCCAGGCACCGTCGGCGCCGCGGACCACCAGCCCTTCCACACCGTTGGCCACGATCACCTCGTGCCCGCCCGGGACGGCGCGGACGGCGACTTCCACACTGGCCAGTTTGGACAGGTGGACCACCCCGGCCGGAAACGGGTGCTGGCGCAGGACGAACTCCCACCGGGCGGCGGGCATCTCCCAGGCGGTGTACCAGGTCCGGCCGGCATCGGTCGTCTCGTCGACGCCGGGCGGGCGGCCACCGCTGGGCAGCATCCCTTGTGTATCGAGACCAGCGTGACCGCGCACCCGGTAGCAGTGTGCGGCCACGTCGGGCACGCAGGCTTCGGCCTGCCGCTGCGGCGGCGCCGTCGCCGACCCGTCCATCGACGGCACCTGCGACAGGAACCTCCAGCCGTCGGCACCCGAGGAGGAGCCGTAGATCCCCCCGGCCGCCTCGATCACCACCTGCGAGCCCTCGGTCTTCACGGATTCGACCGCCGGAGTCCGGTCGTCGGGCGCCGACGTCGCGGTGATCGCCAGCACGGCGAACGGCACCGCGACCACCACCCGCAACCGGAACACCAGACCGTCCGGCAGCGGCGGGGCCGCCGTCACCCGGCGCCAGGCCCACCAGGAGAGGCCCAGCGCGGGCACCGCGACCAGGTCGGTCGGATCGGCGAGGATCACCGAAGGCCCGTTGACGACCGACCACGCCGCCGAAGCGACGCCGGCACCCGCAGCGGTCAGCTTGACCAGCGCGAACGCGGCTCCGGTCACCAGCACCGCGGCCGTGGCGGCGAGCCGGGCGGCGAGGAACAGGCCGAGCAGCAGCCCGAGCACCGGCGGAGCCGCGACCAGCCCGGCCACGTCACTGAGCTTGCCGGTGACGAGCCCCGGCCACGCCGGTTTGAGCAGGTGGTCGTTGACCAGCAGCACCGCCGTGGCGCCGACGGTCAGCGGATGTGCCACCCAGCGCAGAAAGACCCCAGTTCGCATTTGGTACAGCCTCCGGTGCGGTGATCACGACCGCGACACGGCTCGGCCCCGGATCGGCTCAGGTGGGTGTGCTTCCGGACGACGGCCCTGAGCCCGGCTCCGGCTACCCCAGCTGATCCCGGCGGCGCGTCAGGTACGCGATCTCGGCGGTGTTGCCCGCCAGCTCGATGGCTTTGCCGTACGCCGCGCGCGCTTCCTCGGTGCGGGACAGGCGCCTGAGCAGGTCGGCGCGGGTCACGTGGTAGGGGTGGTAGCCGGCCAGCCGGTCCTCGAGCCGGGCGACGGAGGCCAGCGCCACCTCCGGGCCGTCGAGCTCGGCCACCGCGATCGCCCGGTTGAGCGCCACGACCGGCGACGCGTCGACGCGGACCAGCTGGTCGTAGAGGGCGACGACCTGGGACCAGTCCGTGTCGCGGATGTCGCGGGCGGACGTGTGCACGGCGTTGATCGCCGCGAGGATCTGGTAGCGGCCCGGCGCCACCCCGGCGGCGAGGCGCTCGCGCACCAGCCCGTGTCCCTCGGCGATCAGCGCCGCGTCCCAGCTTCCGCGGTCCTGCTCGTCGAGCGTGACGAGCTCGCCCGCCGAAACCCGGGCCGGGCGGCGGGCTTCGGTGAGGAGCATCAGCGCCAGCAGCCCGGTCACCTCGCCGTCGTCCGGGAGGAGGGCGTGGATCAGACGGGTGAGCCGGATCGCCTCGGTGGTCAGGTCGTGCCGGATCGGGTCGGTGCCGGCGCCGGTCGCCAGGTAGCCCTCGTTGAAGACGAGGAAAAGCACCGTGAGCACCCCCGACACCCGCGCCGGGAGGTCCTCGGCGGCCGGCACTCGGTAGGGGATGCGAGCCGCCTTGATCTTGGCCTTCGCGCGGGTGATCCGCTGCTCCAAAGTGGACTCCCGCACCAGGAAGGCGCGGGCGATCTCGGGCACGGTCAGGCCGCCGACCATGCGCAGCGTCAGCGCCACGCGGGCTTGGGTGGCCAGCGCCGGGTGACAGCACGTGAAGATCAGCCGCAGGCGGTCGTCGTCGATGGCGCCGGACGGCTCGGGCGGGGTGTCGTCGTACACCATCCGGGCCTCCTTGTGCTTGTCGTCGCGCTTGTTCTCGCGCCGGATCCGGTCGATGGCCTTGCGGTTGGCGGTGGTGGTCAGCCAGGCACCGGGGTTCGGGGGCACGCCGTCGGCCGGCCACCGCTCGACGGCGGTCGCGAACGCTTCGGCGGCGGCCTCCTCGGCGATGTCGAGGTCGCCGAACCGCCTGGTCAACGCGGCCACCACCCGGGCCCACTCTTCGTGGTGCACCCGGGTCACCGCCTGCTCGACGTCGCTCACCGGAACGGTCGCACCTCGATCTTGCGATCGCAGACCTTCGACGCCTCGGCGGCGAGCTTGAGCGCCACGTCCAGATCGGGCACCTCCCACACCCAGAAGCCGGCGAGGTACTCCTTCGACTCCACGAACGGCCCGTCGCTGATCACCGCCTCCTCGCCCCGGTGGTCGACGACCGTGGCCGCGTCGGTGTCCGCGAGGCCACCCGCGAAGACCCAGTAGCCCTCGGCGATCAGCCGGTCGTTGAACTCGCTGATGGCGGGCTGCCGGTCCGTGCTGCCGGGGTTGCTCTTGTCGTCGATCACGGAAACCAGGTACTGCATCCGGAAGTCCTCTCTGGGGGTTCGGTGGTCTTCAGGCCGTCGCGTACCGCGGGCGCCCGGCGGGCCGGTGGACCTGGATCGTCACACCCCGCGTGTCGACCCGGGACTCGACGAGGTCGAGCGCGAGGTCCGGGCCGGTCTCCGGGAACAGCCGCGCGCCCTGGCCGACGATCACCGGGACCACGAGCAGCGTCATCTCGTCGACCAGACCGTTCGCCAGCAGCCACCGGACCAGAGTGCCACTGCCGTGCACCTGCAGCTCACCCCCGGGCCGGGCCTTCAGATCCGCGACGGCGGCCGCGAGGTCACCGCGGAGCACGGTCGTCCCCGCCCACCGCGGCGCGGTGAGCGTGCTCGAGGCGACGTACTTGGGGGCGCCGTTCAGGGCCACGCCGACGGGATGGGTGCTCGGTCCCCAGGCGCCGGCGAACAGCTCGTAGGTGCGCCGGCCGAAGAGGAAGGCGCCGGCGCGCCGGCAGGTCTCCGTGAGGAACGCGCGGGTGTCGTCGTCCCCCGCACCCAGGGCCCAGCCGCCGCGCTCGAACCCGTTCCGGCGGTCTTCTTCCGACGCGCCGCCGTTGCCCTGCACGACGCCGTCGAGGGTCACCTGCGTGATGGTCGTCAGCTTCATGGCCGGGATCCTTCCGTGGTGGCCACCCTCGTGGGCGGCTTCACCCCTGCTACGAACGCCGCCGGCCCGATCCGACAACCTCGCCCGGATTTTTTCCGAGAGTTACGGTGCCTTGTGGAACACGACGCGCGCCGACAGCTTGCCTCGTCCTTCGGTGCGGCGGCGGCCGACTACGCCGAGCACCGCCCGGACTACTCGCCGGCCGCGGTGCGGTGGGCCCTGGCGGCGGCACCCAGTCCGCGGGTGCTGGACCTCGGGGCCGGTACCGGCAAGCTGACCGGCACGCTGGCCGCCCTCGGCGTCGACGTCGTCGCGGTCGAGCCCGATCCGGCGATGCTGGCCGAGCTGCGTCGCGCCCTGCCGGGCGTCCGCGCCCTGGCGGGCCGTGCCGAGGCGATCCCGCTGCCGGACGCTTCGGTCGACGCCGTGCTGGCCGGGAACGCGCTGCACTGGTTCGACCTGGCCGTCGCGGGGCCCGAGCTGGCCAGGGTGCTCGCCCCCGGCGGCGTCTTGGCCGGCTTGTGGAACGTCCTGGACGACCGGGTCGGCTGGGTGGCCGGGCTCGAGCGGATCAGCGGCAGCGCGGTGATCGGCCCCCGTGACACCTTCAGCAGCTGGCGCGCCGCGACGGCCGGCCTGGCCGCCCGGTTCGGCGCCCGGGAGCAGGCCGAGTTCCCGCACGGGCAGCGGCGCACCGCCGAGTCCCTCGTCGCGACCCTCGCGACGCGCGCCGGGGTGCTGGTGATGCCGGCACTGGAACGAGAGGCCACCCTCGGCCGGATCCGCGCCCACCTCGCCGACATGAGCGGCGAGTTCGTCCTCCCGCTGTTGACCGGCGTTCTGCGCGTCCGGACGCCGTAACCGCCACGACGGCCTACGCTGAAGTCCGGCCAGGACACCGACACGGAGGATCGCCATGCCCCACACCGTGGACTTCGAGACCGTATCGACGGCCGGCCTGGAGTCGTCGCCGGTCGCGGAGGCGCTCGCCGGGCTGCGGGCGAACGAGGCGCGGTACTTCAAGAACAAGTACGACCACGTCTTCACGGTCGAGCCCGCGAGCGACGCCGCGGCGACCGTCGACCGGGTGCACCGGATCCTCGAGGAGGAGCGCGGCATCGTCATCGCCTCGCGCCCGCTCGAGGCGACCGCGTTCCAGGTCGAGAACATCCGGTGGACATACGTGTTCTACGAGAACGGCCTGTCGGTCAACGTCTTGTACACCGTGGACGACGGCGGGAAGCGGGCGGTCGGGTTCAAGCTCTCCGACGGGATGGAGATCCCCGACGAACTGGCGTCGTTCAAGTTCGCCCGCCAGAAGTCGAAGCTGGCCGGCACCATCCGCGGCTCCTACTTCGTCATCAAGAACGAATACTGACGACGAGCCGTCGCCCCGTCCGGC
>NZ_JBHVXZ010000113.1:0-31947 GCF_042881395.1 Amycolatopsis sp. NPDC058278
AGCTGCCCGCGAGCGCCGTGCCCACGGGGTGCACGCCGGGCGGCGGCAGCTGTGCGCTCGGGACACTGGCGCCCGGCCAGACCGTCGAGGTCCGGATCGCGCTGGCGGCCAAGGCCGCGGCGGACGCGCCGGTGGCGGGCACGGTCAGCACGAGCGGGCCCGACGACAACCCGGGCGACAACACCGCCGGCGGGCGGGTGGTGATCCGCCAGCCGGTGGTGACCGTGGAGCCGAGCGTCGCCCCGCTGGGTTCCGTCCCGCGCGTGACGGGCACGGATTTCCCGCCGGGTGCCACGGTCCAGCTGGCTTGGTCGGCAGGGATTTCCGAGACACCGGGCCTGGCGACCGTGGGCGTCGACGGGAAGTTCGAGGCGCAGTTCCTGGTCTTCCACCACGACCTGATCGGGCCGCGGACGGTGTCGGTGAGCTCGATGAGCGGGCCGAAGTTCGGGCCCGTGCCGTCGGACCCGGTCCTCGTCGTCCTGCGCACCGAGCAACCCCCGTTCATCAGCCGCGGCTGAGCTGCCCGTAGGGGCAACCACCGGCGCACGGCCGCACACCCGTCCGCTGGTGCCGGATCCGCACCACGAAAGGGAGACTTCGGCCCATGGGAGCAACGGCGACGCTGTCCGAGGCCGGCCTGGTCGCGGAACCCGGCCAGGAGACGAGCTGCACGGTGACCATCCGGAACGCCGGGCAGGTCGTCGACCAGTTCGCGATCGACGTGGTCGGCGACGCGAGTGGCTGGGCCACCGCGGAACCGGCGACGGTCAACCTCATGCCGGGGGAGACCGGGACGGTCACCGTGCGGTTCGCGCCGCCGCGGTCCTCCGATGTCGCCGCCGGGACGATCCCGTTCGGGGTCCGGGTGTTCTCGAGCGAGGACCCCGCCGGCTCGGTCGTCGAGGAGGGCACCGTCGAGCTCGGCGCCTTCACCGAGGTGACCGCCGAGATCGTGCCGGCCAAGGTGGAGGGCAGTTCCAAGGCCGACTTCGAGGTCGCCGTCGACAACCGCGGCAACCGGCCGGTGGTGGTCGAGCTGAGCCCGCGGGACCCGGAGGACGAGCTCGACTTCCGGCTCGAGCGCGACCGGGCCGAGCTGGCGCCGGGCACCGCCGCGTTCGTCCGGATGCGCACCCGGCCGCGGAAGCGGTTCCTGCGCGGGCAACCCGTCCGGCACCGCTTCCAGGTGTTCGTCGTCGCCGACGGTGCCGAGCCGCTCAAGACCGAAGGCACCATGGTGCAGCGGCAGCTGCTGCCGAAGTGGCTGCTGCCCGCGCTCGCCGCGCTGCTCGTCCTCCTGCTCGCGCTCGTGACGCTGTGGTTCACCGTGCTGCGGCCCGCGGTCAAGTCGGCCGCCCGCGAGGCCGCCGAAGAGCAGAACCACGAGATCGTGAAGGCGGCGCAGGACGCGGGCGCCGGGGCCGACCAGGCGAAGAAGAACGCCGACCAGGCCAAGCAGAACTCCGAACAGGCGATGAAAGCCGTCGGCCTGACCCCGCCGGGTGACAACCCCGCACCCCCCGGCTCCGGTCCCGGGACGCCCCCGACCCGCGTCTCGAACGCCGCGGCCGACGGGACGCCGACGGACTTCCGGGTGGCCGCCGACGCGAAGATCGACTCGAACGTCAACCGGTTCGCCGAGTTCCCCTACACCCTGCCGGACGCGAGCAAGACGCTGGTGGTCACCGACCTGATCCTGCAGAACCCGCGCGGTGACACCGGAACCCTGCGGCTGCTGCGGGATTCCGGCGGCACCAAGACCGTGCTGCTGGAGGTCGGGCTCTCGAACTTCCGCGACCTCGACCACCACTGGCTGCAGGCCTGGCGGTTCCTGCCGGGGGACAAGATCGTGCTCGCGGTCAGCTGCCAGAACCCGGGGGACCGGGGCCACTGCACCCCGTCGGTCTCCTTCTCCGGCCGGGTCGAGTGAGCCGTGCTAGATCAGCCCTTCGCGCATGGCGAACGCCACCGCGTGGGCGCGGTTGCGGAGCTGGAAGCGGTTGGTGATGTCGTGCAGGATCGACTTCACCGTCCGCTCCGAGTAGCTCAGCTGGTCGGCGATCTCCCTGGTTTCGAACCCGTCGGCGACCAGCCGCAGCACCCGGGTTTCCCGCTGGGACATCCCGGCGAGGTCCCACCCGTTGGGGCGCAGCACGTCCCGCTGCAACCGGGACACCCGCGACAACAGCCGGCCCAGCAGGTCCGGCGGCAGCGCGCCTTCGCCGACGGCCGCGGCCTTGACCAGCCGCACCAGCGTGTCCGGGGTGGCGTCGGCCCGGCGGATGATCGCCGAGACGCCGTTGCCCACGACGTCCAGCAGCTCCGAGTCCTCCACCTCCCCGGCGACCAGGACGACGCCCGCGTGGCCGGCGCACTGGAGGCTGCGCAGCAGCTGCCGGGCTTCCTCGTTGAGCCGCTCCACGATGACCAGCACCACGGCGGGCTCGCCGGAGTCCTCGTCGGCGAAACGGATCTCGGGACGTGACCGCAGCGCGGCCGTGACGCCCGCGTGGGTGATGGTGTCGGTGGCGTGCAACAGCACCGGAACCTGGTCGGTGATCATCGGTGGGCCCTCCCTCGAACGACGTCGGATCGCTCCACTCCCCAGGATCGTGGTGCGGACGCCTGCCGAGAAGGGACATGGAGTCCCGATATGTCCCGCTTTCGTTACTCCGATCGGGCAATGCCGGCTTCTTTGGCCTTGGCGATGGCCTGGGTCCGGTCGGTGACCCGGAGCTTGCGGAAGATGTGGGACACGTGGTTGCGCACGGTCTTCTGGCTCAGCACCAGCTCTTCGGCGATCGACGCGTTGCCCATGCCCCGCGCGACGAGCCGCAGGATCTCCTTCTCGCGCAGGGTGAGCCGCGGGAACGACTCGTCGCGCGGGGTCGCCGTCCCCAGCAGCGACAGCACCCGGGTCGCGATCGCCGGGCTGAAGATGGCTTCGCCGTCGCCGATCACCCGGACCGCGCGGATGATCTGCTCGTTGCGCGCGCCCTTGAGCAGGTAGCCGCGGGCGCCCGCGCGCATCGCGGCGAACACCGCGGCCTCGTTCTCGAACATGGTCAGCATGAGCACGCCGGTGTGCGGGCTCGCGCTCACGATCCGCCGCGTCGCCTCGATCCCGTCCAGGTCCGGGAGGTTCAGGTCCATCAGGACGACGTCGGGATCCAGCCGGCCCGCGTCGGCGACCGCGGTCAGGCCGTCGGCCGCCTCGCCGGCGACCTCCATGCCGTCGGTGGCGTCGAGCATCGCGCAGAGCGCAGCGCGGAAAACGGGGTGGTCGTCCACCACGAGGACACGCAGGGAACCGAACACCGCCTCACTTCCCCGCGGCGAGCGGCAGCCAGGCGGCGATCCGCGTGCCACCGGAGGAAACCGGCTCGACCCGGCAGCCGCCGCCGAGGTCGCCGGCGCGTTCCCGCATCGACCGCAGCCCGCTCCCGCCGACCGCGGGCAGGGCCCCGCCGTCGGTGCCCACGCCGTCGTCGACGATCTCCACGTGCAGGTCGCCGTCCAGCGGCCAGAGGTGCACGGTGCACTCGCGGGCGCCGGAGTGGCGGGCGACGTTCACCAGCGCCTCGCGGATGATCCGGTAGGCGGTGACCTCGACCTCCGCCGACAGCGGCGGCAGCTCGCCGCGCACCTCGACCCCGACCCGCAGCGGCCCGTGTTCGGCCGGCACCCGCCCGGTGAGCGTGGCGGCGTACCGCCGCACGGCCAGGACCAGCCCGGCCTCGTCGAGGGCCGGCGGCCGCGCGTCGGCCACGATCCGCCGCAGGTCGGTGATCGCCCCGTAGAGCTCGTCTTCGAGCCGGGCCAGGAGGTGCTCGGTGGCCGCCCGGTCCCGCCCGATCAGGTCCCGGGCGGCGCGCAGCCCCAGCACGGCGGCGGTGAGCGTCGGCCCGAGGCCGTCGTGCAGATCGTGGAGCACCCGTTTGAGCCGGTCTTCGTACCCCGCGGGACGACCGAAGTCGGCGACGACGAATGTCCGGCGCATGTTCTCCCCGTCCGCCAGAAATGGCCCGGAACCCCCTCGCGAACCGGGGGTACCAGCTCTCGTGCGGGTAGCCCAGCCGGCTGCTCCGTTTCACGTAGCGGGATGGTCACCCGCTGTACTAATCGCCGCATCCTGCCCCGGCGTTTCATTCGGAGCCACCGTCACAGGTCACGGTATGGTCCCGATGCGGAAACGCTCGTAACGGTGCAGGTCCACCCGATGATCCGACTGGCCCAGTGTGGCCGGGCCGTCAAAAACCATTCATGAACTGTGCCGGGAACCGGTGGAAATTCGACAAAGCCGGGACGCTGCACTTTCGGGAAGTCGCACGGCGGATGGAGCAGGAGCCGAGAGACAATTGGCGGAATGGCAACAGGTCCGCGCGGCCGGTTCGTTTCGGCGCCTGGTTCACGGGCCGGGAATCCCGGCTGTCAGCCGCGGATCCCGGCGGGATCGGCCGCGGGAAGCTCGACGAGCCGGGTCACGGCACCGGCGTCGGGCGTGAACCGCCGTCGGCGCTCACGGGACCACGACCGGCGTTCCGGGCAGCACCAGCCGGACGGGGATCTCCGGGGCGATGCGGGCCACCGCGTCGGCGTAGTGGCGTGGGTCCTGGTCGCCCTTGGTGAGCATCCGGTCGCCCAGCCGGCCGCTGTGGAAGGCGTAGTGGTGCGGAACGGCCAACGCCGGCTTCAGCGCCGCGGTCAGCCCGGCCGCCTCCTCCGCGTCCATCACCACCTGCTCGAGGTGCAGCGGCCGGATGCACAGGCCGTTCGTCGGCAGGATGGCCAGGTCGACGGGACCGAACCGGTCCGGGATCGTGTCGAGCTCCGGGACCGGTGACGGCGACGCCGGGCAAGCACGGCGTCCACGAAGTCACCTTCGTCATCCAGGCCGGCGACGGTGGAGGCGACCGGCTCACCCTGGTAGTAGGTCGCGGTCTGGGTGAACCACGGGTCGATCAGGACCCGGGGTCCGCCGATCTCGATCAGCTGGCAGGCGTGGCCGATGCGGGTGACGCTCAGTGTGGTGCGCATGCTGGTTCTCCTGGGAGTCGGTTGCCGAGGTCGAGGAGCGCGCCCAGCAGTTCTTCGGGCGTCTCGACCTGCGGCAGGTGGCCGGTGCGGGGCAGCAGGGTGAACGTCGACAGCGGAATCGCGGCCGCGAAGGCCTTGCCGTACTCGGGGCCGGCGATGCCGTCGCTCTCGCCCCAGATGACGTGCACCGGAACGTCGAGCTCGCCGAGCCGTCCGGCGAGCCGTCGGGTCGGCCATGGCTGGTCCGGTGTAGCCGATCAGCGCGCGCACGTCCGGGCTCGGCCCGGTGCCCCCGCCCGCCGGCGGCACCGGCGCCTTGCTCGGGTCGTGAAAGGACAGTGCCCGGATCTCCGCGAGCGACATGCCGCTGATGTCGGTCACCGGGTGGCCTTCGACCTCGATGCCGATCCCGTCGACGATCACGGCACCGCTCACACGCGGGCTGTTCAGGAGCGCGATCTCGGCGGCCAGCCAGCCCCCGAAGGAGTTGCCGACCACCGTGACGTCGGTGAGGTCGAGCTCTTCCAGCAGTCCGGCGTACAGCCGGGCCAGCTCGGTCACGCCGGTCAGGCTTTCGGCCTTCGGGGTGCCGGCGAAGCCCGGGTGGGTGGGCGGCAGCACCCGGGAGTGGGTGCGTTCGGCGAGCAGGTCGGCGAACCCGGCCATGGTCGCGACGCCGCCGCCTCCGTGCAGCAGCAGGAAGGGCCGGGTGCGGTCGCGGTCCTGGAGGGTCACCTCGGCGGTGCCGACGGTGCGGGTTTCGGTGCGGGTGGGCCGGAGTGAGCCGGCCGCGGGGAGAGTCGTCATGGTTCCTTACTCGGTCTCGAAGCTCGCACCTAAGGAACCTTAGATAAGCGGCGACCCGGATGGCCGAACGCGGGCTCATCGAACGCGTCCCCGGCCCGGGCCGAGCCGTCCGGCACCGGCTGACGGAAGAAGGAGCGCGGCTGCGCGCCGAGGGCCAGGACCTCGTCGACGGCGTCGCCGAGGCGTCGTTCCGCGCTCTGACGCAGGCGCAGCTCGACCAGCTGGGCGAGCTGCTGGACTGCGCCCTGGGACCGGACCCCACCGCTTAGAGCGGTCGCCCTCGGCAAAACCACGGCCGGAAAGCAACGACCGAGAACGCTCCGGCCAAGCGGTCAGCCGGTGACCTTCCGCGCCACCCCGCCGTAGAGCTGCGTGTTGGTGTACGGGTCGTCCGAGACGTCGCCCGGGCCGCCCGGGCGCCACAGTGCGCAGCCGACCAGGCCGGGTTCGATCAGCTGGAAGTCGCCGAACATCGTCTCGACTTCGCGGTAGGTGCGGGTGGTGGCCTGGTCGTGGCCTCTGGCCTGGTTGAACGTGCCCACGAGGCTGTTCATCCGGTTGCCCTCCTGGTCGCTGACCATGTGCGAGATGGCCAGGTAGCTGCCGGCCGGGAGGCGGCGGCGGTACTCGGCGAGCAGTGCGTGCGGCTCGACCGCGTCCGGGATCCAGTGCAGCATGGCCACCATCAGCAGGCCGATCGGTTCGCCGAAGTCGAGCCGGCGCAGCTCCGGATCGGCGAAGATCCCGTCGGGGTTCGTGAAGTCCCCGTGCGCGATCGTGGCGTTTTCGCTGGTGCGCAGCAGCATCTTGCTGTGCGCGACGGCGATGGGGTCACGGTCGACGTAGACCACGCGGCACCGCGGGTCGATCTCGCCGGCGATGTGGTGGACGTTGCCCACCGTGGGGATGCCCGAGCCGATGTCGAGGAACTGCCGGATACCGAGGCTCATCAGCGTGCGGACGACCCGGCCCAGGAAGGCGCGGTTGAGCCGGGCGACGTCCCGGATGCCGGGCATGGCCTTCTCGGCCTGTTCGGCAGCCTCCCGGTCGGCCTGGAAATTGTGCGCGCCGCCCAGCAGATAGTCATAGGTCCGGGAACTGCTGGGTTTCGTCGTGTCGATACCCGGAGGAACCCATTCCTCTTCCTGGTGTGGTGTCATCACGTCCACCTCGCTCGCCTTCGAACGAAGAACATACTCACTCCCGCGGCGGTCCCGATTACGCCATCGGTGTGACGGCGATTCAGCCGATGGGTGCTGTCGCGTGCCGCCGATCGGGCCTAGGGTGGCAGTCCTCCTTCCGGACAGCCAAGGAGAGGAAATGGACGTCCCGGTCGCGCCAGGCCGTCGGATCCTGCTGGGGCACACCCCGTCGATGTTGCGGCAGCGGGTCGGTTTCACGTCTTCGTTGCGTGCGCACGGCGATATCGTGCGGCTCTTCCTCGGTCCGTTGGAGACGTATTTCCTGACGAGCCCGGAGTTGGTCAATCACGTCCTCGTCGCGCAGGGGTCCAGCTTCTCGAAAGGGATCATCTTCGATCGTTTCCGGCCGTTCATGGGAAACGGGCTGGTCATGTCGGAAGGTGCGTTCCACCTGCGGCAGCGCCGGTTGATGCAGCCGGCGTTCCACGGTGCCCGGCTGTCCGTGTACGCGGACACGATGGTGCGGGTCGCCGGGGAGCTGACCGGTTCCTGGCGGGCGGGTGAGGTTCGCCGGCTGGACGCGGACATGCAGTGGCTGGGCATCACCGTCGTCGGGGAGACGCTCTTCGCGACGGAACTGGGCCGGCGGGCCGTCGCGGAGGCCCGCCGGTCGATCCCGGTGGTGCTGAAGGCAGGGATGATCCGGGCGCTGTCGCCTCGGTTGTTCGAACACGTTCCGGTGATTCCGGCCAACCGGCGGTTCGACCGGGCCGTCGCCCGGCTGCGGCGGATCGTGCAGGAGGTCATCACCGGGTGGCGTGCCACGGGGGAGGACCACGGTGATCTGCTGTCCATGCTGATGCTGGCGCGGGATTCCGGCACCGGCGAGGGGATGACCGACGATCAGGTCTACGACGAGGTGATCACGCTGCTGACGGCAGGCAGCGAGACCAGCGCCGTCGCGCTGACATGGCTGTTCCACGAGCTGGCCCGGCACCCGGAGGTCGGACGGCGGGTGCGGGCCGAGGTGGACGAGGTGCTGGCCGGGCGGGCGGCCACCTTCGGTGACGTCGCAAAGCTGGCGTACCTGCGCCGGGTCGTCAGTGAAGTTCTGCGGATGTACCCGATCTGGATTCTCATGCGGCGGGCGCTGCGGGACGTCGAACTCGGCGGGGTGCGGCTGCCCGCGGGTACGGAGGTCATGTTCAGCCCGTATTCGCTGCATTTCGATCCGCGGTTCCACGAAGACCCGGAGCGGTTCGATCCCGATCGGTGGTTGCCCGAGCGGGCGGCGCGCATTCCGAAGGGGGCGTATGTCCCGTTCGGTGCGGGTGGCCGGCAGTGCATCGGGCAGGCTTTCGCGCACACCGAGATCACTTTGGTCGCGGCGTCGGTGCTGGCCGGGTGGGAGTTGTTCCCGGTGCCGGGGGTGCCGGTGCGGACCACGGTCACTTCGGCCGCTTATCCGGATCGGATGCCGATGACCGTGGTCCCGCGGCGGGTGGCCTGAGCGGCACCGGTAATCGATCGACCTCGTTTCTCGATGGACCCTGTTTGATCAAAGCTGTTTCGTGATCGTTTTGTCAGTTTGCTCGGTACTGTTCTCTTTCGGAGGTAATTTTCCGTGTTCGGATTCCGTGGTGGGATGCAGCGCGCCGCCGGCCGTCGCCGGCGGGCCACCGTGCTCGTGCTGGTGGCTCTCGGCTTCCTGCTGGTGCCCGTGTCCGCGAGAGCGGAGGGCGCGAGCTGCCGGGAGCTGTACTTCCCGGTGACGCTGGTGGCGCTCCCGCAGACGATGCACGGCACCCTGTGCGTGCCGTCCGGTGGTGCGGGCACGGTGCAGGTGCTGATTCCGGGTGGCACGTACAACAGTTCCTACTGGGACATCGGGTACCAGCCGGAGATCCGGTCCTACCGGCTGGCGATGAACAACGCCGGGTACGCCACGCTGGCGCTCGACCGGCTCGGTACCGGGCGCAGCACCACGCCGCCGAGCGCGGTGCTGACCACGATCACCGAAGCCGCCGTGGTGCACCAGGTGATCCAGGCCGTGCGGTCCGGTGCGCAGGGGCCGCGCTTCGGCAAGGTGATCCTCGCCGGGCACTCGTTCGGCTCCGGCACCGCCAGCATCGAAGCGGCCACGTTCCACGACGTCGACGCCGTGCTCGTCACCGGGCTGGCCCACCGGTTGAACCTCACCGGGACGACGGCGGTCTTCGCCGCCACCTACCCGGCTCTGCTCGATCCGCGGTTCGCCACCGGCGGGTACGACCCCGGTTACCTGACGACGATGCCGGGCAGCCGGTACTCGATCTTCCACGCTCCCGGGCCGAAGGTGGACGGCGCGATCGCCTTCGACGAGGCGACGAAGGACACCTCGGCGTACGAGCAGGCGGCCGATCTGTTCCCGATCGGGATCATCGCGCCCTACTCGCTGCTGATCAACCGGCCGGTGATGGTCGTGCTGGGCCAGGACACGGTCTTCTGCGGGCTGCTGGCGACCGATTGCTCGTCGGCCCTCGCGATCAAGACCTCCGAGACGCCGTACTACGGCGCCGGGGTGGACCTGACGACGTATGCGCTGCCGGGGTACGGGCACGCGATCAACTACGCGCCGAACGCGCCCGACTACTTCCGGGCCGTCATCGACTGGGCGAACCGCAAGGTCGGCCGCTGAGGGGCACGCCGGGGCGGGTGCCGCCCCGGCGGCCGCAGGCGGGCTGCGCCCCGAGCGGCACCATTCCGGATTCGCGCCGTCGCGGGCGGGTGTCTCGAAAGTTTCGCATTCCCGCGCCCGTGTAAATTTCACCGGCCTTTTGTCCTTTGTGGACCGATGGCAGGCCGTTGAGGAGGCAAAGTGTCCCGCCCGGCTTCGGGGGCACTGCGTCCCGCTCGCGTGCATTGACAATTCCGGTTCGGGAAGTCCAGGCTGGCCCGACGCATGTTAGCGATAACAGTAGTCGTCTTGCTCATGCGCACACCGATCTGGCCGTCCAACGGCGGGTAGCTGACCGGGAGAAGGTCGTCATGAACAGAAGAAGTTTGAGTCGCGGGAGCCGGCACCTGCTCGCCGTGTTCGCCGCCGCGGCGACGGTCGCGGTGACGGCGCTGGCCGGGGCCGGCGCGGCCCAGGCCGACGTCACCGGCGCCCTGCGCGGCGTCGGTTCCGGTCGTTGCCTGGAGGTCCAGAACGCCAGCCAGACCGACGGCACCGCCGTGCAGATCTACGACTGCTCGGGCGGCGCCGGTCAGCAGTGGACGTCGACGGCCAGTGGCCAGCTGACGGTGTTCGGCAAGTGCCTCGACGTGGCCGGCAGCGGGACCACCGCCGGCACCAAGGTGCAGATCTGGACCTGCCACGGCGGAGCCAACCAGCAGTGGCGCGTGAACGCCGACGGCTCGGTGGTCGGCGTGCAGTCCGGGCTCTGCCTGGACGTCACCGGCGCCGGGACGGCCAACGGCACCGCGGTGGCGCTCTGGACGTGCCACGGCGGCACCAACCAGCAGTGGACGGGCCTGTCGGGCACGCCGACGACCACGACCACCACGACGACCGGCGGAAACACCGGCTGCACCCTTCCGTCGTCCTACCGCTGGACGTCCTCGGGTGCGCTGGCGCAGCCGAAGAACGGGTGGCTCTCGCTCAAGGACTTCACCAACGTCGTCTACAACGGCAAGCACCTGGTCTACGGCTCGACGGTCAACTCGTCCGGGTCCTACGGCTCGATGGCGTTCAGCCCCTTCACCAACTGGTCCGACATGGCCTCGGCCGGGCAGAACGGGGCGAACTCCGGCACCGTCGCCCCGACGCTGTTCTACTTCGCGCCGAAGAACATCTGGGTGCTGGCCTACCAGTGGGGTTCCTGGCCGTTCATCTACCGCACGTCGAGCGACCCCACCAACCCCAACGGGTGGTCCGCGCCGCAGCCGCTGTTCACGGGCAGCATCTCCGGCTCCGGCACCGGCCCGATCGACCAGACCCTGATCGCCGACGGCTCGAACATGTACCTGTTCTTCGCCGGTGACAACGGCAAGATCTACCGGGCCAGCATGCCGATCGGGAACTTCCCGGGCAGCTTCGGGTCGTCGTACACGACGGTCATGAGCGACTCGCAGGCCAACCTGTTCGAGGCGGTCGAGGTCTACAAGGTCCAGGGCCAGAACCAGTACCTGATGATCGTCGAGGCGATGGGCTCGGGCGGCCGCTACTTCCGCTCGTTCACCTCCAGCAGCCTCGGCGGTTCGTGGACCCCGCAGGCGGCCAG
The DNA here is from genome assembly GCF_042881395.1 of Amycolatopsis sp. NPDC058278. Lineage (NCBI taxonomy): Bacteria > Bacillati > Actinomycetota > Actinomycetes > Pseudonocardiales > Pseudonocardiaceae > Amycolatopsis > Amycolatopsis sp. NPDC058278. The sequence continues at coordinate 11,255 of NZ_JBHVXZ010000113.1, forward strand.
CGAGAGCAACCCGTTCGCGGGCAAGGCCAACAGCGGCGCGACGTGGACGAACGACATCAGCCACGGCGACCTGGTCCGCACCAACCCCGACCAGACCAAGACGATCGACCCCTGCAACCTCCAGCTGCTCTACCAGGGCAAGGACCCCGCGGCCGGCGGCGACTACAACCGGCTCCCGTGGCGGCCGGGCTTGCTGACGCTGCGGCGTTGATCGCCTGAACGACTGTCGAGAACAGGAGCCCCGGCCGGTGGACGGCCGGGGCTCCTGTTCGTCGAGCGGCACCGGTTCGCGCCGAATTGGCCGGGAATTGCGCTGCTTTTGGTGACACCCGGACGGGTTGAAAAGGTTTACCGGGAAATCGGCGCGGTTTCGCGGCCGTGTTCACCCGTCAAGGCGATCATGATCTTGTTCCGGTGGCAGCTTCGCCGATCCGTCGGCTAGCGTGATCCCGGCCCGGAAACGGCGCGCCACAAGCGCTTCGCCAGCCGGCTTCCCCGAAGGCGTCCGATCAGCGGATCCGAAGAGCCTTCATTTTCGACCGAGCAGGTTGGCTGCTGAAACCGGAGAACGACATGTCATTCGGCAATGGCGCGACGACGATTCCGCGCTCGCGGTGGCCCCGCGCCGGCGGGGTACTGGCGGTGCTGCTGGCCGTCGCTTCGGCCTGCCCGGTCGCGCACGCCTACCCCGCACGGGTGCAGGTGTTCGTGGCGAACAGCGGCTCCGACACCGTCACCGTGTACGACACCCGGATGCAGGAGGTGGTCGCCACCGTCCGGGTCGGCCGGTCGCCGGTGGGCGTGGGCGCGGCACCCGGCGGGGACCGGGTCTACGTCACCAACGAGCTCGCCGACACGGTTTCGGTGATCGACGCCCGCACGTACGCCACCCTGGCCACGGTTCCGGTCGGCCTGCACCCGTTCGGCGTCGCGGTCGCCGGCTCCCACGCCTACGTGACGAACTTCGGGGCCGACACCGTTTCGGTGATCGACACCGCGACGAACACGGTCGTGCGGCAGATCCCGGTGGGCCGGTTCCCGCACAGCCCGGCCGCCAGCCCGGACGGACGCCGGGTGTACGTGACCAACAACGGCGCGGCCACCGTATCGGTCATCGACGCCGGGTCCGACCAGGTCGTGGCCACCCTGCCGGTGGGCCGCTTCCCGGCCGGGATCGCGACCAGCCCGGCGGGCGACCGCGTCTACGTGGCCGCGACCGGCGCGAACAGCGTCAACGCCATCAGCGCGACCGGGCCGACCCTGATGACGACCCAGCCGGTCGGGCAGGTGCCGATGGGGGTCGCGGTCACCCCGCGCGGTCAGGTCTACGTCGCCAACGCCGGCTCCGACACGGTGTCCCTGCTGGGCCGCAACCCGCCGACGGCGATCCCGGTCCAGGACGAGCCCGAAGGCGTGGCGGCGGCGCCCGACACCAGCTACGTCTTCGTCACGAACTCGGCCTCGGGCTCGATGTCGGTGATCGACACCGCGACGAACACGGTCGTCGCGACCGTGCCCGTCGGCAGCGAACCGGAGGGCCTCGCCGTGACGTCCTGACCCCGGTTCACGCCGGGTGGCCGGCCGGCCGGGGCGAGTGGGTGATGGTCGTTCGACCGCGCACGCAGGTCGCCGCCGAAACCGTCGGCGCGACCGAGGGCGTGACGACGTCGGGACCGCACGCCGGCAGTGGTGGCGGCGGGACGTCGTTCCCCGCCGAAGCGAACCCCACCACCGCGGCCACCGCCGCCGCGACCAGCACGCCGGCTCCCGCCCACGCCAGGCCGCGCCCCGGCCGTACCGGCGCGGGCGGCGGCGAGACCCGCGGCCGCACCACCTCGGCGACTTCGGTGACCTCGATCTCGAACGGCTCCGACCGCTCTGTGCGGAAACCTTCTTCGCCGGCGAGGAACCGGTCGTACACGGCGAGCGCGGTGCTTCTCGTCCGGGTCAACGCGGCCGCACCCGTCGCGGGATCCCCGTCCGGGCACAGGAATCCGTGCAGCAGCACGAGCGGGCGACCGTACTCGTCCCGCGGTTCGCCGCGGGCCTCCACCGCGGTCACCGTGTGCTCGGCCCAGACGAGCACACCGTACGGCGTCGCCGCGGCGCGCGAAGGCACGTCGTCCAGCGGCGTCGCCGTGGCTTCGAGGAACCCGTGCTCCCGCAGGAAGCCCGGTACCAGCAGCGCCGAGTAACCCCGCCGCCGGCCGCGGGCGACCAGGAACGGCCACGCCCGGCCCGTCACCAGTCACCCCAGCGGTCGCCGCCGAGGCGGGAGACGGGCAGTTTCGCCTCGAGCACCGCGACCTGCCGCTGCAGCTCGCCGACCACGCGCCGGCGAGCCTGGACGTAGTGCTCCGCCAGCCGGTCGGCCTCGCCGAGCCGGGCCAGCCGTGCGCCGCGCTCGGCCGGGTCGTCCTGCGGGCGCAGCGTGTCGAGCAGCAGCATGAGGCCGGACTCGGCGATCACCCCGGCGCCGACCGCCGACGCCAGCACCCGCACCGCGTGCGCGGTGAAGTGGCTGCCGAGCGTCCGCAGCGCCTCGGCCGGGCCCATCCGCATCCGCCGTTGCGCGGCCGCGAGCAGCTCCGCGCGGGTGGCGCGGTCGAGGGCGAGTTCGGTCTGGCGCAGGATGTCGGGCACCACCACCGACAACGCGGCTTCGACGTTCCCGGGCCGGAACCGGCCGTCGGGCTTCTTCCGGACCGTGCCACCGGAGAAGACGGCGAAGTCGTGCCCGACCGCGGTCACCGGGATCAGCCGCACGATCCGCCGGGCGCTGTGCACCTTGACCAGGTCGGCGAACCCCGGCGTCGCCATCAGCGGTCGCGGACGATCCGCAGCCGCTCGTTCTCGTCCGGGTGCAGGTGGTCGAGCAGGTCCCACTTGGTGATGACGAAGACGATCGGGCTGCGCACCGGCAGCATCGCGTTGATCATCGCGTCGAGGGACGCCTCGAGCATCAGCGCGCCATGCCGGTCGCCCTGTTCGGCCTGCAGCAGCGTCGCCTGCGCGGTCGATCCCGGCGCGTCCGGGTCGGTCAGCAGCTCGCCCGGGTATTCGAGGTAGCCGAGCTTGACGACGGGTTCGGCCGCCCCGCCGACGTCGGCCATCACGCTGAACTCGAATTGGCGCAGTTCGCCGCGGGTCGTGCCGCGCGGCCACTCTTCGTGGACGTCGGCCGCCGTGCGGTACCACCGGTTCAGCTCGATCAGCTGCTCGTGCGGCACGCGCAGGGAGAAGCCGCGGTCGCCCGGGGTCTGCAGCCGCCGGCGCGCGAGCAGCAGGACGACCACCAGGGTCAGCGCGAGAACGATCAGCGTGAGGCTCACGGTTTCTTCCCTTCCCTTCCCTCACCGACTCGGAGCCGCGAGCCGTCCCGGAAATACGGCGGGATGCACCGGTGTATTTGCCGGGCGCTTCCGGACTCTGACCGGCACAGCTCCCACAGCGGAAGGAACGACCATGCCAGTCCCGGAGACCTACCACGCCCGAGCCGACGCCGAACGCGCCCGGCTGCTCACGGGCACCACGTCGCCGTTCACCATCACCGTCCGGTTCGCCGGCGGACTGACGCAGACGCAGCAGGACGCCTTCGCCGCGGCCGCCGACCGGTGGGCGACGGTGATCGTCGGCGACCTGCCGGACGTCGTCTTCGACGGGGAACCCATCGACGACGTGCTGATCGTCGCGAAGGGGGCCGACATCGACGGGGTCGGCCACGTCCTCGGCCAGGCGCACATCACCCACGTGCGGCCCGCGGGCCCCGAACCGTGGGCCCTGCTGCCGGTCCGGGGTGAGATGACGTTCGACCGGGCCGACCTGGTCAAGATGGAAGCCACCGGAATCCTCGGGGACGTGATCACCCACGAGATGGGCCACGTCCTCGGCATCGGCTCGCTCTGGGGCGCGAAGGGACTGCTGGTCGGCAAGGGCACCAGCGACCCGGTGTTCACCGGGCCCGCGGCGATGGCCGAGTACCACAAGTTGCGCGGTTCCGGCGACCTGGTCCGGGTGCCGGTGGAGGACACCGGCGGGCCGGGGACCCGGGACGTGCACTGGCGGGACCGCACCTTCGGCAACGAGCTGATGACCGGCTTCGTCGGCCACGCCCCCAATCCGCTCAGCCGGATCACCGCCGCCTCCCTCGGCGATCTCGGCTACCAGGTCGACGTCGACGCGGCGGACCCCTACGAGCTGCCGGCCGAACCGGCGCTGACGGCGGCGGGCGTGGCGGTGCACGCCTTGGCGGTCACGCCGGCTCCGGTCGAGCTTCCCCGGCCGGCCGTGCGCGCCTGACCGCTCGAAATCGTGGCCGGTTCCGCGGTGGCGGAACCGGCCACGCCTGTTTCGACAGCTCGGGAAGGAAGATCTGGTGTCGCTGGGGGCGAGCAGCGGCGCGACCACCTCGACGAGCTGATCGCGACAACCGAGATCATCCTGCGGGGCGTCCTGCGGTGACCGGGTTTCCGGACGGCGGCGAGTGAGCCGCACCTCCCGCGCTTGACCTTGACACTGTGACAAGGTCTTCACTGCGTGGAGGAGGTGCTCCCATGAACCCGGCCCACCCGGACGCCCGGAACCACGACCGCCTGCTCGCCGCGCTGGGCGCCGCGAACTCGTCCACGCGCCTGCAGGCCGCGCTGGCGGCGGGCACGCGCGCCGACCCGGCGTTCGTCGACGAGCTCGTCGCCCGGTGCGCGATCGAGCCGGACTTCTTCGTGCGCGACATGCTCACCTGGGCGTTGACCCGCCTCCCGGCGGAGACCACGGTGCCCGTGCTGCTCGCCCAGCTCCGGTCCGGGCGGGCCCAGGCCCGGAGCCAGGCGCTGCACACGCTGTCCAAGATCGGGGACCGGACGACGTGGCCCGCGATCACCAGGTCGTTGCTGCACGACGCCGACGACGAGGTCGCGCGAAGCGCGTGGCGTGCCGCCGTCGTGCTGGTGCCCGGCGGAGAGCGGACGGCGCTGGCCGCCGAACTGGCCGGGCAGCTCGGCCGCGGCGACCGGACCGTGCAGCTGAGCCTCAGCCGGGCGCTCGTCGCGCTCGGTGAGGTGACCGAACCGGCCCTGCGCGCGGGACTGGCGAGCGCCGACCCGGCGGTCCGCGCGCACGCCCGCGCCACGGAGCGGCTGCTGCACGACCCCGACGCCGGTTTCGACCTGGCCGTCGGCGAGGCGGACCGAATCGTCGCCCTCGGCCCGGAGCGGGCCGGGTGCTGATCGGCGAGGTGGCCCGCCGCTGCGGGGTGAGCACCCGGATGCTCCGGCACTACGAGTCCCTCGGGCTGGTCCGGCCGACCGGCCGCACCGTGGGTGGCTACCGCGAGTACTCCGCGGCGGACATCCGCCGGATCTTCCACGTGGAAGGCCTGCGGTCGCTCGGCATGTCGCTGCGGCAGATCGGACGCGCACTGGAGGATCCCGCGTTCACCCCGTCGGCCCTGGTCGGCGACCTCGTCCGGCGGACCGAAGACCGGCTGCACCGGGAGCGGGAACTCCTCGAGCGCCTCCGGGCGATCGACGCCTCGGCGCCGTCGGGCTGGCAGGACGTCCTGCGCGTCGTCGAGCTCCTGCGCGGCCTCGGCTCGCCCAGCGCCGCCCGCCGGCAGCAGGCCGTCCTGGCACGGTCCGAGGACCTGCCCGTTCCCGTCGACCCGCTGGCCAAGGCGATCCTCGCCGAATCCGACCCGAACGTCGCCGGCGCCCTGCGGTGGGCCCTCGCGCGGGCGGACGGCGACCGCGTCGGCAGCGTGGCGGCCGGCCTGCGTTCGGACGACGCCGAGGTCCGGCGGCGCGCGCTGCGGGCGATCGCCGAGCTGCCCGGCACCGAGGCGGACACGGTGCTCACCGAGGCGCTCGGCGACCCGGATCCCACCGTGCGCCGGCTCGCCGCACTGGCCGCGGGCCGGCGCGGCGCGCTCGCCGCCGTGCCGGTCCTGGCCGCCATGGTGGTCGAAGGCACGAACGACGTCGAGGCGGCCGAGGTGCTGGGAACGCTGTCCCTCGACGACGGGCACGCGGACCGGATCACCAGCGTGCTGGCCGCCGAGCTCGCCGCGCACCCCGGGGATTCCGCGGTGCGGATCCGCCTGGCCCAGGCACTGACCGAACTGCCGGGAAGCGCCGCCCGCGACGTCCTGCGGCAGCTGGGACGCGACGATGACCAAGCTGTCGCCCTCGTCGCGTCTGCCCTCGTGGAAGCACTCGAAGCGCCCGGCGGCTGAGCGCGTGCCCGTGCGGCCCGCACTGGTCCAATCCAGTTCCAGGCGCCAGCCGACCCCGCAACTCGGGCGGACACGCCGGGTGAAGTGGAACAACTCCGGGGCGCCCGCCGTCACGGCGAACGGGAAGTCTTCGCCGTGCGCCACCACTCGTGGCGGCGACGGAGGCGGCGGTTCCAGATCGCCCTGATCCTGGACCTGGTGAAGGAAGCGTGGGAGAAGCTCCATCACACGTTCGCCGCGACCATGACTTCGTCTTCGGAACTCAGCACGACGTCCAGGTGGAACCGGGCGTCCCCGAATGGATGTCTGAAGCCGGGCGATTTCTCCCTGATCACCGCCCGGGTGTCAGGCAGTCCGCCGAGGCGCTGCCCCAGGTCTTCCAGCACGGTCCTGGCCGGCTCCGGCTCGCCGGGAACGGTCAGCACGATCCGGATCTCCACCAGCACCCCCGTTCCCGGACGATCGGAGCGTATCGCACGGTGAACTGTCGACGGTTTGTCGACGACTCGTGGAATCGTTCCCGCCGGGGGACTGGTTCGCCCCTCCGGGCAGGACCTTCCGAGCGTGCGGTGGGCGGCCCGTCGAACCCCTGGACAACTGCCGGGAGGCCACGTGCGTGTCAGACTGCTCGGTCCTGTCGAAGCCGTCGTCGGTGGTGTGCCGGTGTCGATATCGGGACTGCGGCGAAGAGCGGTACTCGCGGTGCTCGCGCTGCACGGCGAAGGGATAGCCGGCACGAGCTGGCTCATCGAAGCCGTGTGGGGTGAGCGGGCGGGTGGGGTGTCGTCGAACACCCTGCAAAGTCACGTGTCGTCGCTCCGGCGCGTGCTCGGTGACCGGAACGCGATCGTCGCCCGGTCTCCGGGCTACCTGCTCGATCTTGGCCCCGGCACGACGGATGTGACGGAGGCGCGGCAGCTGGTCGAACGGGGCGAGCGCTGTGCCGACCCGGCCGAGAGTGCCGCGACGCTGCGCGCCGCGCTGGCTCTGTGGCGGGACCGTTCGCTGATCGACGTCGGCGGCGTGGCGTGGCTGGACGAGCAGGCCGCCGGGCTGGAGCGGTTGCGCACGCGGGCCCAGCTGGCGCTGATCCGGGCCAGGCTGGCCCTCGGTGAGCACGCCGAGCTCGAACCGGACCTGGAGCGGCTCGCCCTCGCGCGCCCGTTCGACGAGCAGGTGCACGCGCAGCTGATGTTCGCGCTGTACCGCACCGGCAGGCAGGCCGACGCGCTCGGCGTGTACCGCAGGCTGCGCACGGCTTTGGTCGACAACCTGGGCATCGACCCGAACCAGCGGCTGCGTGACCTGGAGATCGCGATCCTGCGGCAGGACCCGGTTCTCGACCAGTCCGCGCTCGCGGTCCGGCTGCTGGCCGGCTGTTCGCCGTGATCGGCGCTGACCACCGGGTTTCAGCGCCACGTCAGGACCTTTTCAGCACCGCTTGCCAGAGTCGGCGCGGGCCCGGATACCGATGCCGGCGCCGCTCTTCGCAGACAGGACTCCCATGAAGCTTCGACGGCTCCTGCCGCTCACCGCCTTCGCGGCGGCGGTCGTGTTCAGCGCCGCGGCCCTGGCGCCCGCGAGCGCCGCCGCGAGACCACTCGCCGGGTACGCCGGCAGCCCGTTCGCCGGCACGGCCCAGCACACCGACGTGGCCGGCGGGCACACGCCCTCGGTAGCCGGCCCGCTGGTCAACGCGACCTCGCGGAACTGGGCGGGCTACGCGATCACCTCGTTGTCCACGCCCGCCGCCACCTTCACCCACGTGCACGCGTCGTGGACCCAGCGGCCGATCACCTGCCCCGCGTCGGACGCCTGGGCGGTGTTCTGGGTCGGCTTCGACGGATGGACCAACGGCACGGTCGAGCAGGGCGGCAGCTCCGCCAGGTGCGTCAACGGCACGCCGCTCTACCAGCTCTGGTGGGAAATGTTCCCGACCAACGCGATCCAGCCGGCCTTGACCATCAACGCCGGTGACTCCGTCGCCGCGGACGTCGCCTACGACCCGGCCACCGGGAAGTTCACGATCAAGCTCGACGACGCCACCCAGCACACCAGTTTCTCCACCACCCAGACGTGCGCGGCCAACCTCGTCTGCTCCCGCACCAGCGCCGAATGGATCATCGAGGCACCGGGCCGGTTCGGGACCGGCGACTTCTTCCCCCTGGCGAACTACGGCCGGGCACTGATGGGCAACACGGTCGGCACCGACGACGCCGGCCACGGCGGGTCGATGACCGCGAGCTCGACCTGGCAGCGGACCATGATCCAGGAGCAGGACGCGACCACCACGTACGCCACCACCGAACACGCCAGCAGGAACGGTCAGAACTTCGCGGTCACCTGGGCGCACCAATGAGCCCGCTGCGTCGCGCGGCCGTGGCGGTGTGCGCCGTCCTGACGGCCGTGCTCACGGCCGGGGCGCCGGCGGTGGCCGCGAACCCGATCACCATCTCCAACGGCCTGTTCAACAACAGTGCCGCCCTGGCCTGGTCCTCGGCACCGACCACCACGATGGGAGACCGGACGGTCACCAGGACCACCACCGGGGTGCAGGGGCTGATCGTCAGCGGTCCGACCGGGTCGGTGTTCCACCAGACGCTCGGTGTGTCGCGGTACATGTTCATCGGTACCCACAACCACGTCCTGATCCTGGAATCGTCGACCGGCGCCGGCCCCGGTACCCGCTCGGTGTCCCTGGTGGACTTCACCACCACGCCACCGGCCGAGCGGCCGATCCTGTCCGTGCCGGCCGCCTCGGCGGCGGTGAGCTCACCGGGCGTCCAATTCAGTGTCGGAACCGGCGACGCGTTCTTCGTCTTCGCTCCCACCGGCACCACGGTCGCCGGGCTCGGTGTGTACCGAAGTGACAACGGCACGATTCTTTGCCCCGGGCCACCACCGCTGACCCCGACCGGGCAGCTGTTCGGCGAGGCCACGGCGACCCAGCTCCGGATCAAGATGGGCGGCGCCGTGCTGGCCGCGTGCGCCCGCCCGCCGGGCACCAGCGGCTGACCGGCGTTCGGGGTCACGCACTCGGTAACGACGATTTGTTCCTTGGCGGCGTCGCGGTGTTCGCGTCGGGATGCTCGCGCAGCAGGCCGAGGGCCTCGCCGAGGAAGTCGTCCAACGGCATGGCGCGGTCGTCCGCCCGGCGGGACCACCTCGATCACCTGGACCCGGCGTCGGCACCGGCGAGCTGGACGCGCAGGCTCTCGGAGAAGGAGAACAGCGCGGCCTTGGTCGCGCTGGTGGCGGGGCAAGGACGACGCGGTCGTCATGGAGGCGGCCCCGGACGGCCCGCGGCCGCCTCGCCGCTGACCGTCGCCGCGCGGTTCAGGCGTTGGCGGGCAGGTCCGTCCCGGCGCCGCGGCGGCGGAGGGTGACCAGGTCGTGGCGGGCGGCGGGCAGCGTTTGCTCGGCAGCGCCCTCGACGACGAACCCGGCGTCGGCGATCATCTTCAGGTCGTCTTCGCCGGGCTGGCCCTCGCTGGTCAGGTAGTCGCCGAGGAAGATGGAGTTCGCCAGGTGCAGGGCCAGCGGCTGCAGGCCGCGCAGGTGGATCTCGCGCCCGCCGGCGAGCCGGACTTCGACGTCGGGGAAGAGGAACCGGAACAGCGCGAGGATGCGCAGGCACCGCGCCGGCGTGAGCTCCCAGCGACCCTCCAGCGGCGTGCCCGCGAACGGGATCAGGAAGTTGACCGGCACCGAGTCGGGGTCGAGTTCGCGCAGCGCCAGCGCGACGTCGATGACGTCGTCGTCGGATTCACCCATCCCGAAGATGGCGCCCGAGCAGGGGGAGAGCCCGGCGCCCTTCGCCGCGGTGACGGTCTCGACGCGGTCGTCGAAGGTGTGGGTCGAGCAGATGTCGCGGTAGTTCTCCGCACTGGTGTTGAGGTTGTGGTTGTAGGCGTCGGCGCCCATCTCCCGCAGCCGTTCCGCCTGCCCCGGCTTGAGCAGGCCCAGGCAGACGCAGACCTCCACGTCCGGAGTCGCGCCCTTGATCGCCCCGACCGTGTCGGAGATCCGGTCGAGGTCGCGCTCGCCCGGCCCCCGGCCGCTGGCCACCAGGCACACGCGTTTGGCCCCCGCGGCGATCGCCCGTTCGGCGTTGCCGACCGCCTCGTCCGTGCTGATCCACGAGTACTTGACGATGTCGGACTTCGACCCGAGCCGTTGGGAGCAGTAGCCGCAGTCTTCCGGGCACAGCCCGCTCTTCATGTTGACCAGGAAGTTCAGCTTCACCCGGGTGCCGAAGAACCGCCGCCGGACCCGGGACGCCGCGGTGACCACGTCGAGCACGTCCTCGTCGGAGGTGCGGAGCACACCGAGCAGTTCTTCCCGGCCCGGCAGTTCGCGGCGCAACGCCTTCGACGTGATCGAGGTCAAGAGGTCGTCAAGCGCGGTGTCGGTCATGCCTGCCATCGTGGTGATCACACCCATGGCGCGCAAGACGGGATTGGCCGAGCCGGCGGGTGGATTGTTGTGCGTGCCGCCCCAGCCGGGCGCGGCCCGCGTCAACCGGGACGACGATCTCATCGCCGCCCGGACGGCGACCTGCGGCGCGGGCCGGGCGGGTAGACACCGCGATCTCTTTCACGTCGTTCGTTTATCAGGATCGGCGATGATCGATATTTCTTTGCCTGCCATTGATCTGCTCGGCAGTAATAGTAGGCACGCAGCGTGACCGGCCATCGCAGGAAATGTGCCACTCGTCGCATCGCGGCGGTGTCGGCTCCGGAGTCGCCATACGCTGCCCATCGATTGATGAGGCGTAGTGCAGCAGGGGGCGAGCGTGGCGGATCACGAAGACGGTGATCGGAAACCTCACGATTTTTCGCGCAACGAGATCAGCGGGTCGGCGGCCGGTTCCGTTGTTCAGGCCGGCGAGGTTCACGGCGGATTGCACATCCACGAATGGCGACGTCAGCGGCGTGCGGATGAACTCGACGATGCAGCCGACGGACTGGCGCACGCCGTGTTGGCCCAGTGGCAAAAGGAAGAGGACATCCGGCGAGTGCACGATCCGCTGCCACTGGCCGTCCGCTGGCCGGTCGCCGGGGCGGAAGTGATGGACCACTGGGCCAACATCTGCGGTGTTCCGTCCGGCGCTGTCGCGGATCCCTTGCCGCTGGCCGGGAGGCTCGACCGGATCGTGGACATCTTCCGGCAGATACCCTCCCGGAGACTCGTGGTCCTGGGTCGGATGGGGGCAGGAAAGACGGTCGTCACCATGCGGCTCACGACGGACCTGCTGGCCGATCGCACGTCGGCAGAACCGGTGCCGGTCATCTTCGACGTCGACACCTGGAATCCGGAATCGATCTCCCTGGCGAATTGGCTCGAAAGCCAGCTCATGCGGGATTACACGGGCATGAACAAGATCAGCCGGTACGGTACGACGATCGCTGCGGATCTCCTCGCCACCAGGCGGATCTTGCCGGTCTTGGACGGCTTCGACGAAATCGCCGACGGATTGCAGAAATCCGCACTCGACATGCTGAACGCCTGCACTTTACCGTTCGTGATCACCAGCCGGACAGCGGAATTCCGTGCCGCGGTCGCCGATTCCGATGTCGTCACCAGAGCGGCGGTGATCGAGCTGTGCGACATCACCGTCGATGATCTGGCCGACTACCTGCCTCGAACCGCGCGAGCCACGGACGGCGACACGGCGTGGAGCCCCATCCTCACGGCTCTCCGGGAGAAACCGCCGACACGGGCGGCCGCGAACCTGACCCGGGTGCTTTCCACCCCGTTGATGGTCGGCCTCGCTCGTTCGATCTACAGCGACGATCCCGGGAACGACCCGGCCGAGTTGCTGGACACCGTGCTGTTCCCCGAAGCCGAGCTGATCGAGGACCACCTGTTGAACATCTTCGTTCCCTCGCTGTACCGGCAGCGCGCCGCGGATCCGGCTGCGGGGCGGTGCCGGTGGCCCGCCGAACGGGCGCACCACTGGCTCACCTGCCTGGCGCGGCGGCTGGACCGGGACAGTTCGAACGACGTGGCCTGGTGGCAGTTCGCCAAGGCGGTGCCCCGGTTGACCACGGCGCTCACCTTCGGCGTCCTGGGCGCGGTCGCCGGCGGGTTGCTACCCGGGCCTGCCGGCATGCTGTTCGTGTTCGGGTGCATCCTGATGTCCAGTTTCCCGCTGTGGCTCGTCCTGAAGCTCGCCGGCGGTCTCCCGACCGGTCTGGTCTTCGGGCTGGCCGGCGGGATGATGTTCGGGACCGGTCCGGGTCTGCCGATCGGGCTGGTGGCCGGGGCCGCCGGCGCCCTGCTCGACGAACGCCGGGGTGTGCCGGCTCCGTTGACGGCGAACCTTCCGGTCCGGCGGAACTTCCGCCGGGCAGCGAGCGCACTGGTGACCGTTGTCGTGGCGGGCTCCGCCGCTGCGCTGATCATCGGCTTGGTCGGCGGGTTCGCGGCGGGGCTCGGTGCCGGGCTGGCCGGTGGTCTGGGGGTCGGCTTGGCCGTCGGCCTGGCCGGTCTCGTCACCCAACCCGCAGACACGGCTCGCGTCGTCAATCCCGAATCCGTCCTCCGGGCCGACCGCTTCGGCGTTCTGTTCCTCGGCTCGTTGTTCGGCGCGTTGTTCGCGGTGGGAGCGGCCGATTCGGCCTGGGGCGTCGTCTTGTCGAGTCTCACTTTCGCGCTCGTCGGCGTGTTCGCCCTCGGCCTCGGGTCCGCCTGGGGTGGCTTGGTCGTCGCCCGTGCGTGGCTGGCCCTGACCGGGGAACTACCGTGGCGCGCGATGACCTTCTTGGTTGACGCTCATCGGCGGGGAGTACTGCGACAGGCCGGAGCGGTCTACCAGTTTCGGCACGTGCGCCTTCAGCGAAGCCTCAGCCGGCAAGGGCCGGAGGCCGTCGGTGATTCCGCGACGCCGAACACGCCTGGTCAGTCCCAGGCGACGGGCAGCCGGTCGACGCCGTAGATCGGGTGGGTGTGGCGGAACGGGAGGTCCGCGGCCGGCGCCGCGAGCCTGAGCCCGGGCAGGCGGCGGAACAACGTCGTGAGGACGACGCGGAGTTCGAGCCGGGCCAGGTGGTGGCCGAGGCAGAGGTGCTCGCCGTGCCCGAAGGCGAGGTGGTGGTTGGGCGAGCGGCCGAAGTCGGCACGGTCGGGGTCGGGGAACCGCGCGGGATCGCGGTTGGCGATGTCCGCGGCGGCGATGACACCGTCGCCGGCCCGGATGGTGATCCCGCCGGCGATCGGCACGTCGGCGGTGGCGACGCGGCGCCGTCCGGTGTGGGTGATGGTCAGCAGCCGCAGCAGTTCGTCGACCGCGCCGGCGGGTGGGCCCTCCGGCCGTCGGAAGAACTCGGCGAGCTCCGGGTTGTCGAGCAGGAAGGCGACGGACAGGGCGATCTGGTTGGCGGTGGTCTCGTGCCCGGCGACGAGCAGCAGGACGGCCATGGACACCGCTTCGGCCCGGGAAAGGTTCCCGGGTTCGACCTGGCCGGCGCTCAGCCGGCCGAGCAGGTCGTCGGCGGGGTGCTCGCGTCGCCGTTGCAGCAGGGTGCCGAGGTGGCGGGCGAGGTCGGCGGTGGCGGCTCGGTTGGCGGCGCCGCCCGCGGAGTTGTCCGTCATGACGCGGGAGCGGTCTTCGAAGAACTCATGGTCGTCGTAGGGCACACCGAGCAGTTCGGCGATGGCGATCGACGGGAGCGGCAGGGCGAAGCCGGCGACCAGGTCGGCGGGCTGGGGCCGCCCGGCCAGTTCGTCGAGCAGTTCGGCGGCGGTGCGTTCGAGGGCGGGCCGGAGCGCCTCGATGCGTCGCGGGGTGAACTCCCGGATGAGCATGCGGCGCAGGCGGGTGTGCTCCGGAGCGTCCATCGAGATGAACGAGCCGGCCCCGCGCCGCCGCGCCCGGCCCGCCGGCCCGCGGGCGGGGTAGCCGGGCCGGGTGGGGTCGACGCTGAAGCGGCGGTCGGCGAGCACCGCACGGACGTCGTCGTAGCGCGTCAACAGCCACGGCGTGCTGCCGTCCCAGATCCGGACGCGGGTGACGGGAGCATCGCGCTGCAGCTCGCCGAGCCGCGGCGGCGGGGTGTAGGGACAGGTCCGCGGGGGCGGGAACGCCGGGTCCGTCATGCCTCCTCCGCGAAACCCTGGAGGACGTCCTTCCGGGGCCCCTGCACGACGTCGGTCCGGTCGGCGAGCCGGTCGAGCAGGGGACCCGTGAGCCGCAGCAAACCGATTTCCGTTTCGCTCAGGTCGCCGAGCGCCGCGGCCAGCCAGCGATCGCGCTCGCGCATGTCGGCTTCCAGCGCCGAGGTGCCTTGGGCGGTGATGGTGAGCACGGCCCCGCGCCCGTCGTGTTCGTTGCGGGCGCGGCTGATCAGCCGGTCCGCTTCCAATTCGGCGAAAACCTTGGTCAGCGCCTGCGGCCGCTGCCCGTCCGCGGCGGCGATCTCGCCGGGGGTGCTGGTCCCGTGCCGGGCCAGGTACCCCAGCACGCCGACCTTGGCGGGGCTCAGGGCGTGCTCGGAGCGGGCGCCACGCAGCCGGCGTGCCAGCCGCAGCACGCCCTGGCGCACCACGGCGGCGGTCGTCAGATCGTCGAACTCTGCCACAGTTGGTACTGTATTGCTTATTAACTACGGCGTCCAGCTTGCGTTCGCTGGTCAAGTAGTAATTAGTTCCTTACCGATGTAGTGAGCGTCATCATCGGGGAGGTGGCGGGTCACGAGTAGGCCGAGTGGCCGAGCCAGGACTCGCGCCACGCCACCGTCAGCTCACTCACCCCGTCCACACCGGACCGATCCACGTGGGCCTTCCACGCCTCCTCCAGCGCCGCGCACAGCCTGGACGCGGGCGGTTCGCCGCCGCCGGAGGAGAATCCGCGCAGGACCGACCGGGGGACGGCCAGCTTCGCCTTGCCGCGGATCACCGACTGCTCGGTGGCGCGGCAGATCAGGTACTCGACGGTGGCCAGGTCGCCCGCCGAGGCCACGGGCTCTGGCGGGGACGCGACCTGGGCCAGCGCGTGGTACAAGCCGTCCAGCGGAGCGGCGAGGCCCCGGTGCTGGCGCGCGATCTCCCACGACACCCACACGGCCATGCAGTCGGGCATCTGGTGCGGGCGGTAGGCGAACGCCGGGCCGGCGAAGGTCTGGTAGTCGCCGGTCGGGTCCTGGACGGCGGTGGCGGGCCCGTCGGGGTCGGGCGGCAGGCCGAGCCGCTTGAACAGCTCACGCAGCAGCTTGTCCGGCCGGGCCGGGGTCGAGGACTCGCCGAGCAGCTTGCCCAGGATGCGGTTCAGCCGCTCGGTGGCCACCCCGTGGATCGCCAGCTGCAGGTGGACGAACGCGACGTCCGACAGCGTCGTGGCCGCGCAGCCGACCACCCCGACCTGGGGATACCGCTGCAGGAAGGAGACGATCGCATTCGTGGAGCCGATCCGGGCCGGGCCGACGAAGGTCACCGGCAGGCACGTGCCGATCCGCTGGCGGGACCGCAGGTCGCCGCGGTACAACGGCGAGAATTCGCCGTCGGCGTGGCAGACCTCGAACCAGTTCCCCTGCCGGTGCCCCGGGCGCGTGTCGGCGAGCCAGAAGCTGTACCCGTGCTTCTCGCACAGCTCGCGGAACCGGTCGGCCAGTTCGAACCGCGCGGCCGCGGAGGCGTCCCGCAGCGCGATCGCGAACCGGACCGCCAGCGACGCGCACGGGGGAGCGATCTCCTTGCGGGTGCGGAGGTCGTGGTTGCGGGTCTTGACGATGGTCGGCAGCTGGGCCGGGCACTGCAGGGACACCAACGGCGCGTCGACGAGCGAGGACGCGGCGTCGGAGATCTCCCGCACCAGGTCCCGGACGGCCAGGCCGTGCCACTCGTACACCTCGCGCGCCGCCGGGTCGATCGCGATCAGGCCCTCGAAGGTCTGCGCGGACTCGTAGATGAACGTCGGGTTGGGCGAGGTCGTCTGGTGGAACACCCAGCCGCGGGCGTTCTGCCGCGGGCGTTCCGCCGGCTGGAGGTCACCGGCCGGCTCGGCGGGTTCGGTGCCGTCCGGCGGTTTCCGGGTGCGGGTGCCGATCACGACGCCGGCGCCGTTCGTGGCCGAGCACAGCGTCTCCAGGAAGACCGCGTCGTCGGCGTCCGCGGTCACGAGCTCGCGCAGGTAGCCGGGGCGGGCCATGGCGTGGTGCACCTCGAAGTCCACTTTGGTCACCGGCTGCCGCGCTATTTCGAAGCCGGCCCGGGCCAGGTCGGCCACGTTCCGCACGGAAATCCGCTGCCCGCGCATCTCACCACCCCCCGGACGAGTCGAACCGCACGTCGGCCTCCAGTGGCCGGCGGCGGTCCCACGCCCCCGTGCCCGCCCACCGCGGCGCCCCGATGCGGGACAACGGGATCGCCGATTCGCGCCACGACGCCTGGCCGAACAGCACGAACGCGGCGAGCACCGGCAGCCCCACCGCGACCGTGAGCGTGGTCTGCACGACCTCGCCCCGGCTCTGCGTCGCGACGGCCGCGGCGAACGCGGCGACGGCGGCGATGCTCAGCTGGACGAGCGCCTGCGGCAGCGTGCCGAGGTAGCCGAGCACGGTCCGGCGCGGCGGCAGCGACAGGCGGCTGTAGAGGAAACCCGGCAACAGCAGCAGCATCGTGATCACGGACTGGCCGTCGCCGATGTGGCCGAGGGCTTCGGTGGCGGCCCGGCCGTACGGCCACGGACGGCCCACCAGCAGCCAGCCGAGCACGAACGAGACCGTCGCGACGGCGAGCGCGTAGAAAGTCACGTTGAGCGGCCCGGACTTCGTGGAGTCCTTGAGCACGAGCGTCGCGCGCACCCGGACGTGGTCGCCGCGCGCGTCGCGGCCGCCGGAGCGGCGCCAGTACGCCCGCGCTTCGTTGTCGGCGATGCCGTTGACCAGGACGAGGTCCTGGCCGAACTCCCGGTCGGTCAGCTCGCGCGCGGCCTCGCGGAGGTTCGCGGCGGTGAACTCCGGGTGCCGCCGCAGCGAGTTGTCCAGCTCGCCCGAGTCCGTCCGCACCGCCTCGCCCGTCGTGGCCGCGGCGGCGAGCCGGTGGCAGGCCGGCATGCTCCGCGGGGACAGCTCCACCCCCGACTGGCCGGCCTCCCACTTGCGCCGGCGCACCAGGTCCGCCAGCCGGCGCAGGACGGTCTGCGCCTGCAGTTCGAGGATCTTGTGCCGGGCGCCGTCGGCTTCCTGCAGCGGCGCGGCGTCCTGCCGTTCGGCGAGCGACTCCAGGTCCTCGGCCAACCCGTCGACCTGGTGCTGATCGGCGTCGGTGGACAGGTACATCCGGGAGATCTCGGCTTCGGGCGCGGTCCTGGCCACCAGGTGGTAGGACTTCAGCGTGGCCGGGATCGTGGTCTCGTAACTGACGACGTAGCCCCGGCGGCTGGAGGCCAGCCGCCGCCACTGTTCGCTGACCGCCGACGGCCGGGCGTCGACGTGCAGCGGGGTTTCGAAGCTGAGCCGGTGCTCCTCGACCGCATCGTCCAGCGCCACCACCAGCATGTAGTCGCGGACCGCGACGTTCAGCAGGTACGCGTACTCCACCAGCAGGTCGGCGCAGCCGGTGAGGATGTCCAGCGCCAGCTCCCGGCATTGCCGCCCGTACCCGTGCACCGTGCCGCCGGCCGGGGCCAGCGTGAACTCCTCCTCCGGGTGGTTCCGCTCGGTGAGCAGCGTCAGCAGCGCCTGCTGGATGAGCCAGCGCGGCTCGTGCACCTGGAACAGGAACATGTTCAGCTCGTGCTTGGCGGTCTGCGCGTTTTCGTCGCCGGCGAGGATGCCGCGCAGCAACCGGTAGAGCCCGGCGGCGACCAGCCGGGACGCCTCGTGCTGGGTCAGCCGCGGCAGCTTCTGCCCCGAGCTGTCGAACACGTCCACGGGACTGGCGTCGCGGCGCGGCAACCGGGCCAGCGGCACCCACAGGGAACGCTGCTGTACCGGTCTCGAAGCGGCCCGCTCGCCGTGTTCCCGGCCGATCAGCTCCTGCAGCTGCGCGCTGGCCTGGCGCTGGCCCTCGTCGAGCAGCTTGAGGCTGACGTCGACCTCGGTGCTCCGCCGTGCCGTGCCGTGTTCGACCACGGTCAGCCGCTCGGTCAGCCGGCGCACGTGGTTGAGCCGCAACGAGGTGTCCAGCAGGGCCAGCCCGACGGCCGCGCCCTGCCGGGACAGGCGAGGCGGCGCACCGGGAATGGGGATCGTCTTGATGGCGTGCCGGAGACTGTCCATGCCGTCCACACCACTGAGCGTAGGAGGTACGGCGCCCGGAGACGAGCGAATACCGTTACCGGCCGCGCGGGCGACACGCGGGGAGGTGTGCCAGGCTGGCGGTGATCGTCACCGAAAGGAACCCGATGCACCGGCTCACCGTGCTGTACCCGCCGCCCGCCGACGAAGCCCATTTCCGGGACTACTACGTCAGCACCCACTTGCCGCTGGCGGCGAAGCTGCCCGGCCTCCTGCAGTCGCAGTACTCCTTCGACGTGGCCTCGCTCGGCGGGCAACCCCGGTACTTCGCCGTGTTCCACGCCGACTTCGAGTCGGCCGAGGCGATGGTCGCCGCGCTGGGGTCCGAAGCGGGCAAGGCGGTGGCCGCGGACGTGCCGAACTACGCCACCGGCGGCGTGGAGATGATCCACTACCCGCTCAGCTGAGCGCTCCGGCGCCGGGCTGCCACCGGCCGGGGGTTTCCGCCGGTCACCCGGTGGTCAGGGCCGGATGGGCGCGGATCCGCTCGGCCAGTTCCCTGGCTTCGCGGGAATTCCGGTAGGGCGGGGTGTCCAGGGTCGCGCAGATGTCGGACAGGCGCGTGGCCAGGTGGGCGACACCCGCGGTGGCGGACGTGCTGATCACCGGGTCGAGCGCGACGTCGGCGGCGTCCAGTTGCCGCGTGGCCAGGTATCCGTCGGTCATCTCCAGCCGCGTGGAGGCCTCGCCGCCGTAGCGGCGGCTGCGTTCGGCCTCCGTCGGGTACAGGTGCAGCGCGCGTTCGGCGGCTTCGATCGCCAGCACCGGCTTGCCCACCTGCACCCAGGCGCCGGCGTTGCAGAACGACTGCCGGGCCTCGTCGAACCCGAATTCGCCGCCGACGAGGTCGTGCAGCTCGTCCGGCTCGGTGACGTGGTCGCGCGCGCGGTGTCCCATGCCGATGACCTTCTGGGTCTCGTGGACGTCACCGAGGTGGGCCCAGGCGCGGCTTTCGATGTTGCACAGCCGCACGAAGCCGGTGCCGTGCCGCAGGTGTTCGCGGCCGGCCTTGGCCAGGTGTGCCGCCTCCCGCGGGTTTCCCGACCAGAACGCGATGAGCGCCTGGGTGCCGCGCAGCCACGCTTTGAGCCCGTTGTGGCCGATGATGTCGGCGTAGACCCAGGCGGCGCGTGATTGTTCGGCGGCGGCGCCGTAGCAGCCCAGCTCCATGCTGGCGTTCGCCAGCAGCCCGCACGTCTGGCCGGCGAGCAGGTAGAGGTGCGATTGCTGGGCCGGGTGGGTGCGCCGCCGCAGCAGGTCGAAGACGCGATCGCGCACGCGGACGAGCTCGGTGAAGATCTCGGCGGGCTGGGTGCGGATGGAGGTGCGGGCGAGCTGGACGTCGTCGTGGTCCAGCTGCTCGAGCGTGATCGCGCCGACCTCGGTGACTTCGGCGCGTTCGGCGTGCGCGCCGGAGGCGTGGGCGGCGGCGCGGACCGCGGCGGCGCTGAGCTGTCCGGATTCGGGTGCCGGGGGAGCGGCGGCCGCTTCGGCCGGCGGGAGCTGGTCGAGCACGAGCCGCTCCGGCTCGGGCAGCAAGGGCAGTTCGGCCTCGCCGAGCAGGGCGCGGGGCACGGTGCCGTAGACCCGGGCGAGCAGGGCGAGGACGTGGACCGTCGGGCGGATGCCCCGCTGTGGCCATGCCTCGTATTCGCTGATCCGTTTGCCGGTCATCGGTGCCCGGCCGTCGCCGAGCAGGTCGTTGCACCGGGCGGCGACGGCCGTCTGGGACAGGCCGTGGGTGTAGCGCCAGGCCTGGCGCGGGTTGAACTGCCAGCGGCCGGCCATCTCGGCCGCGATCCGCGCCGGGCTGCAGCCGCCGGCGAGCAGCTGGTGCCGGAGCCGTTCCCGCTCCGGCTTGCTCCCGGGCTTCGACCCGCTGGTTCCCATCACGCCGCTCCGAAACCGAAATAGGTGATCCACCCCACCGCCGACGGTCGGTCACCGTAGCGCATCACGGCTTTGCGCGGCAGCACCGAAGATCACGCGGAAACTCCGGGAAAAACTCCCATCCGCCGGGAACCCGCCCGGCCGGGCCGGTCGGGAACGCTGGTCAGCCGCAGCAAGCCGAGTGGAGGATCCGTGTCCCGTCTTCGCGACATCGCTGGTACCGGCCCGCGGCGGCGGTCATGACCGTGCGCTGGGTCGAAAACGCCCGGGGCGGCGGGACACCGGATGATCGCGTCCGGTCGGCGCGGGCCGCCCTCACCCGCGCGGACGCCCCG